>NZ_CP012408.1 GCF_001305595.1 Azospirillum thiophilum | reverse complement strand
CTTCGTTCTCCTAGTAGTCCGGCGCGGCCGGCGCAAAGTTTCCCTGTTCGGAGAAGCCGCCTTCTCCGTTGCTGTCCAGGTTGCGGGTATTTAGGGCACAGGCTTCGCGAGCACCCCAGGTTCTTCACAACATGACGACGACGAGCACGTTACCAGGACCAGATTGCGTTCCGCTTGCCGGAAGCGGTTGGTGATTGCATCATCCCACAAACTGTTTAGGCGTTCGTGTCGACCTCGTGTTGATGTAAGACCATTCTACCGAACCGGATCCGCGCGGCGCAAATTTCCCGACGAAGGAATCCGTCGAAAAAAGATGCTGACATGCGGAGCCGTGTGGATGGCCGCGCCCCTGTCGCGAAGGGCCGGGACAGCGTGGCGGTGGCTCTGCCCGGGCCGGCTGAAGAAGATGATCGCTGGGCCGGGATGGCCCGTCCATTACGCTTGGTCGTTCAGGGCAGGCTGGCCGGGTGCGGCAGACTGACGCACGGCGGCGTGTCCAGCATGTCGCCGTCGGTGATGGTGTTGTCGTCGCTGGTGATGGTGGTCTCGATCCGCAGGCCCTTTGGCAAGGACGCCACGACGGTCTCGTGTGCCGGGAAAGCCGTCAAATACGCCCCACGGAATGGCGTCGGGCAGTAGGCCGATGGACCGGTTGCGGCCGGGAATCCAGGCGGTCATGCTTGAGCCAGGCAGGATCCAAGAGGAGCGGATGATGGCGGAGATGGCGGCAACGTGGACGATCGGCGGCATTCTAATCGAGCAGCACTGCACGCTTCTGGTCGCCGGCGACCGGCATCTTGTCGGCCGCGTTCCGCCGGGCCGTTGGACTGTCACCGGCGCGGTGGTGGAAGAAACTGACGGCCTGCTCATCACCCACGTTGGACGCCGCTACATCCTGGGCGAGGCCGCCGCCGTCCTGGAGCCGGAGGCCGAGGCCGTCGCGCGCGGGCTGCTCAAGGGCCTCTGCTGCTACGAGGCAGAGCAGATCGACGCCATCATCGGTCGGCTGCGGGAGACGATCGCGGGCAGAACCTAAGCGGCGTCATCATCCATCAGGCTTTTCGGAGCGGCGAACTCCGCCGGAACCTGGGCTCCTCGCCATGACTGCCGCTGCTCAGCCGACAGGTCACTCGGACGCAGGTGGCGCCAGCGGCCCCGCGGCTCCTCGTCCAACAGGAACGGCTTCACGTCACCGCGCCGGGCTCGGGCGTCTTCGATCCGCCGCGCCGCCCGGTAGATGCGGCGCCGAAGGTCGAGGTCGTCGGTCAGATCGGGGGCCGGCAGGCCCTTTGCCGCTGCGCGGGCCCTGAGCCGGCGCATGATGTCGCGGCCGCGCTCACTGACGTCATGGGCGTTGCCCCGCGGAGGCATTTCGCCTTCAGGGATCGGTGTCGCGGTTGTCATGATGGCGGCTCCCGGTGCCGTGGTCACGCCAGCGTCATCGTACAGTCCATGGTGCTGCTCGTCATCGGCATGATCATCGGCTTCCAGGCTGCGTTTCAACCCGTCGACGGCATGCACAGGGCGATGCCGGCGTCGCTGATCCGGTCCTCGGCGATCCGCGACCGGTTCCTCCGGTCCAACGCCCGGTAGCCGGCCCCGATGTGCGCCTGGACCTCTTCGTCGCTGATGTCGGCGCCGATCAGCGCGATCACGCTTCTACAAAGCGCATCACTGGCGGCGTTTAGCCTGATGCGCCACAAGCCGTTCCAGCAGGCTCGCTCTGGGCTTCGTGCCGAAATGTTGTTGGATGAAGGCGAGTTGCCTATCGTCTCGGGCGTAGGCGAACTTCACGGCACGCGATACGACCAGCGTGTTGAGCGCCTTGACCTGATCGGCGGGATCTTGGTCCATCACCCGACGCTGAGTTTCGGGATCCCTGGCGGCTACGAACAGATGCTGGGGACCGATGGGCATGATCACATAGGCGCTTTCCTCGGTCAGGGTGGTCGTCATCACGACTGGCCGATCAGAGGTAAGAAACTCGCCATCAGCCTCTGCAATGGTCCTTACCCGCCACCGCATGTTGTTCAGCAGCCCGCCGATGCCGACGTGATCCATCAAGCGAGACGCCAGGACCATGGTCCAGCGTTCGAATTCATCCGGGCCGCGCTGGTCGAGATACTCCTGAAACGTTGGCGGATCGTCTGGTCCTTTCTCGACAGCATAGCGGGCCTCAAGGCCCGGGATACGGCAGATCCACTCCTTGTCCACGCCACCCTTCAACGCCGCGATGCTCTCAGGCACCCTCATCATCAGAGACATCAGGAACCGCGACCATGCGCTCCGCAGCCGAGCCTCCTGATGGATACGGGGATCACCGGTTTCCAGCATCTCCAACGCCTCGGCGGCCATCGTGTCCACCGGCTGCATGAAGCGCTGCTCGATCTGCTGCGCTCGATCCGGTGGGAGACCTGGCATCTCGTACAGACGTTCGGAGAAACCGGTCTGCGCTGGGTGACATCGCTTCGGCATAACGTTCTCGTGAGGACGGCTGAACTGACAAAGCCGTCCACCCTTTCCGACCCAGCGGCTGAGGTAGAATACCGGCACGTAGTGGTGTTTCAGCGGAACCTGCATGGCCATCACCGGTTCAGGAAATCGCGGATCAGGTCCCACCGATCTTGGTAGTCCTCCAACCCCGTCAGCCGGCTCCTGACGATCTTGCCCCAGGGGTTACTGGGGTCGCGGACCTGCAGGATGTATTCGATCGGGAAGACGTAGAAGTCGGGGCGCCGGACCCCGGTGTCGCCCTTGCGGGGACCGTTCCGGAAGCCGCGGTTCAAGGCGGCCAGCACCACGAAATCGGTGTCGAAGTTGTTGATAATGGTGCCGTCGAACCCGGTGTCGACCCGGCTTTTGACCTGTACCCGGGCCGAGGTGTTGCGCTCCGGGTTGGTAGCGATGATGTCGTAGCCGGGGAAGTTGGAATAGGTCTTGTACGACGGGATGCGCTCCAGGAGCAGGTGCCCAAGCACCAAGAACTCCGCTCCGGCGGCCTCCAGCGAGGTGTCGCGGCGCTTCTTCGTCGGCGACTCCACGATCTCGGTCATCGTGTCCATCAGATCTGCTCAGGACGCTGTTCACGCCCCCGATCACTGAGGCCGGGAAGAGCCGCATCGATCCGCTCCAGGGCCTCGACGAGATGGGAGAGCAGGTGCCCACCCACCAGCACCCAGTGCAGGTCGTCCTTCGGATCCGGCCCAGCGTCTGAGAACGTCACGACATTGCCCGCGTCGCTGGGCTGCGCGAAGTAGAGGAAGGCACCAAAGGCGTTCGGATGGGTGTATTCACACAGATGATCGTAATCCTTCCGAGCATCCGGCATCGTCTTTGCCATCCGTTCGATCTGGGTGAGGACGGATGTTGCTTGGACATCCTTCGTCCCGGCCTCCTCGATCAGATGCTCCAGGCGCGTGCTGAATGAGCGAGCACTCACGAAGTCATGAATCTTTTGCAGATCACCTTCTTTCAGAAGATCTTGCAGTTTGGCTTCGAAGTGCAGGAAACCTGCCACCGTCTCGTAGATGCCGCGAACATCCATCAGGGCCGTCAGACCGGCACCGGCGTAGACGTTGCGATGAGCACTCTCGATCAGTTGCAGACACCGCCGGATCTGGGCTTGGTTGAAGGCGCAGATCATGTTCGAGACGCGGAAGCCGCTGCCCGGCTCGGGCACGATGATGCGGTCGACACGGCGATCGCGCAGTTGTTGGATGGTGGCGTTCACCTCGGCCACTCCAGCCGGAGAAGCCATATCAGCAGGGACGGCCGCCGGATCGAAAAGCGGGTTGGGCATGACACGGGACCTCATCGTTCACGAAGATCAGTCTATAGAGGCGGTTCCTGACGAATCAAATTTCCCGGCAACGAGATCTGGTGAAGATGAAGTCGGCATAACGTGAGGTACAGCATGCGGCGTCGGGAAGCGGCACCACACATCCAGGAGCCGCCGGTCGATGAGCCGGTGGCCGAGCGGGCACCGATCTCCAGGGATGTCCTGGAGATCATCAGCAACGTCTACGGCGATTTGCTCAAGGCCGGCCGCTGGACAGCCGCTGCCCGGCTCCTGCGCGGTTTTCCAGAGTTGTTTGGCGCCGACTACGTGTACCAACGCCTTCGCAAGGCTATGGCTTCGCAGAGCAACAGTCCCCGACCCACGAGGAAGGCTGCTTTGCAGCAGGCCGAGGTGGCGCTGCGCGAGGCGAAACGATCAGATGCATCGGTCTGGCGTGCCGGACGGGCGCTCGGCATCACACGCGGGCGGCCGTTATCCACTCCGCTGGCCACGAGCACGACACCGGCCGGCAACCGCTTGCCACCTCGTCAACCCCGTGAGCAACCAGCCGCCGGCACGCTCCGGCGCGACGTTCCAGTTCCGCCGGCATTGTCCGAACCGCACCTTCGCGAGGAGTGGATCCCGCCGGAGGAGGACGCCCGTCGGCTCGTCGAACAGGTGACCGCGGTGAGGCCGCAGCAGGCTCGCTTCCGCGCGGCGCTAATCGCCGCCTATGGCGGCGCCTGCACCGTCGCCGTTACCCTGGAGGCGGCGCACATCGTCCCGCACCGGGGCGCCGCCACCGACATCGTGCAGAACGGCCTGCTGCTGCGCGCCGACCTGCACGCCCTGTTCGACGCCGATCCGCTCGGCGTCGATCCTGATGATCTCGGCGTCCGCGTCCACCACGACCTGCTCGGCACCGAGTACGCCGCGTTGGAGATGCGGCCGCTCCGTCTGCCCTGGGATGCGGCCGCACACCCGTCGAAGCCGGCCCTGCGTTGGCGTTACATCCGTTTCCTGGAGCGCTGCCGACGCGCAGAGATGGCGGCTCTCGGACTGCCGGCGGATTGATGGGTTGGGCGTCATGCTCCCCACCCGATCCCGGAGGTCAGGCGCCGAACCGTGACGGTTCAATCGCTTTGATGAATCGCAAGAAGGCCGCTATCGAATCATAGATGAAGCGGGCTTCAGCCGGGTCCAGTAGATCGTTGTCGTGGGCCAGTGAGCGGTTGTTTCGGATGTAGTTGTACTTCTCGAAGACGCTATTCGCGTTCTTGATGATCTGTGTCGTCATGTCCTTCAGATCCCGCTCCGCCTGTAGGACTTTGACGTACTTGCCAACGTGACAGTGGAGTGGGTCCGATTTGTTGTAGGGAAGCCCTCGTTGCTCCAATAGATGCTTGAACTTCATCGTGCAGTAAGTGTGCAGGCGGTCCATGGCGGCGGCCGGTCGATTGGCGTCGAGGTCACGCTGAAGAGCAGCGACCAGTTCTTCGAGCGTTTCGTCCTGCCGAAAACGCTCGATCACATCGGTCTGAGGCGCCGCGCTGCCACCCTCGATCCTGGTCAGCAGGTCGAAGAACTTCGCCTTCAGCGCATCGCGGCCTTCCGCCTCCTGGTAACACGGAATGTCTTCGCTGTATGCCCAGAGACGACGGAGCACGCGGACGACGAGCGGCGCATCCTCGATCTCGATGAACGCGCGCAGGTGCTTCCCCTTCGACGGGACGTTCTGACTGTATTTGCCGTCGTAAATATGGACGCCGAGTTCTTCAAAGAACTCGGCAAAGGAAGGGTTGGTGAAGTCGAGCACATAGCCGCCATGCATCGCATACGCGTCGTTAAGGATTTTCCAGTCCGAATGCTTCAGGGCGACCACGGCGGCTCCTCTTATGGTTGCCGCCATCATCGCTAATGTCCGATCAGCGTTCAACACTGAATGCATCATCCCGATGTTGGTGATGCCATAGCCATCATCGCCGTCCACTGGCCGCGCGCCTGAGGCACCCCGCGGCAATCGTCCCGCAAGTTGTGGGACAATGCCGAGCGCATAGTCACTTCCGCCTGACACCACGAACGGTTTCGTTGGTGCCGTGGTCGTAATCGCCGCCCACCGGCTGCACGCTTGAGGCGCCCCGCGGCAATCGTCCAGCAAGTTGCAGGACAAACTGCACGGACGGTGTCGCCGGCGCCGTGACCATCACCGCCGTCCACCGGCCGCGCTCTGCTCTCAGATTGTTACAAAGGCGGTTGAACTCTCGTCCGGGTCGATGGCCAGATAGCGGTTGGTCGTGGACACATTGGCGTGGCCCAGCGTGTCGCGAACAACATGGATCGGAGCACCGTTCTTCAGCGCGTGTGTCGCGTGGCTGTGGCGCAGCCAGTGCGCCGACGCGGCCTCCTTCAGGTCGGCCAGCAGCCGATGGTCGCCGGCGGCTTCGGCGCTCCGGCGCGCGTCGGCGACAACACCTTTGACGATGCGGTGGACGGCCGAAGCGTCGAGGTGGCCGCCGTTGCTGCGCTTGCGTGAGCGGAAGATGGGGGCCTCGTCGATAGCCAGCGGGCCTTGGACTTTGTGCACGGCGTCGAGGTGATCGACGACGATTTCCGGGAGCAGGACGTGGCGGGTCTTGGCCCCTTTGCCGAACACCGTCAGGGTCGCGGCGTGCCTCTCCGTGCGGTCGCCGTCTTCCGCTTGGCGCAGGTGCTTCCAACGGAGATGCGCCACCTCGGAAATGCGCAGACCGGCGACATAGAGCAGGGTGACGATGGCGCGGTCGCGCGGTGGTTTCGCGGCGGCGATCATGGCGCGGACGGCGCGATTGGACAGGACACGCTGGGCCAGGTCGTCCTCGCTCTTCTCCAACGTTACGCTGATTGCCTCGTTCACCGCCAAATGCTTCTTCGTGCAGGCATAGTGGAACAGGCTGCGGATGGCGGACAGGCGACGACGGCACGAGCGCGGCGCGAGCGGTCGTCCATCCGTGGCCATCGCCGTATCGATGTGGTCCTGGATGTCGATGTCGGTGATCGTGGCCAGCGGCTTCCAGCCGACCGCCCGGAGGAACACCCGGATGTCGTCCCGGTAGGCGCGGCGGGTCCGCGCGCTCCGGCGGGTCTTGAGCCAGCCTTCGATCACGTCGGCGTCGGTGCGGACCACGGGAACGGGAATGGCCGGCAGAGCGACGGTCGGTTCGGTGACGACGAGGGCCCGGCTGCCGTTTCCACCGGCGATCTCCTCGAAGTCCGCGTCGATGGTTTCCGTCTCATTGTCGCGGTCGGCTGGTGTGCGCAGGAGGGTGTCGTCCAGGAGGACGCGTTCGACCTCGTTCGCAAACCCGACCGGCTCGATCTCGATGGCGTCGTCCACGATCACCGCTCCCATTGCTTGCGTTGCCAACCATCCGCTGGACGGTCCGCCGGGTCTTTCTCGAACGCAATATAATGTGTCTTCTCTTGCGTTAAGAATCGATTTCAGTGCGCCTGACCGGACCGGAAAATTTCACAGCCAGGCGGGTAGGGAAGGGTACTCTCTAGCACGGATTTTGCTTAGTCTGCCAACCACGCTACCAAACAATCCCCGTGTCCTGCATGTGTATTCGCAGACGGGTGCGCGCTGAATAATCGGCAAACGAAACAACTGTTCCGATTTCACAATTGGTATTTGCGGATTTCCGGAGCCGGGCAGGGCAGGGGGAAATCCACCTGGGGGATTTATGCCTTGGCTTGTGGGACATGCCACCCCGCCGCCTCGCCACGAACCGGCTCGATCTGATCGCGGTAGCGGATCAGCGACGCCATCTCCCGAATCAAGATGCCGTGTGGGCCTCGCCCTGGGACCAGACGACCAGGGCCCGCTCCAGCACGAAGAAGTCGGTTGCGCCGGCCAGCACTAGGTCTTGAAGGCTCTCGTGCGAGCACTCGTCGAACAGCGCTTCGATGTGGGGGCTCCATGAGCGATCAGGCTGGTCGGCGTGCAGGCAGGCCAGCAGGTCGGCCGGCGTCATCCGCTGAGGACGCGGCGCGTTGATCGTAGCCAAAACGAATGAGATCACGGCCGCAGCGCTGATGGGCATCGCCCCTCCAGGAGATCCACGTCATTAGATCCGTGTATCCACCGACCAGTGCGTAGACCTCGGTCGCCATCGTCACCTACTGCTTCACCAACACTATATACTGATAGATCGCGCGCGCGAGGAGCGGGGGAGGGCACATGACCGACGACGGCATCACCGGCATTATCCGCGATGCCATCCTGACGTCCAATGTTGACAAGGGGGCGGAACCGGTCACGCTGCAGGAGGTGCTGGAATCTGGTATCTTGGCAGAGGTGCGCGATCCGGACGCGGTGATGCAGCAGATCGCCGATCGGCTGGCGGCCGAGATCGCCGCGCGGTTGGAAGGCGTCATCCCGCCGGCAGAAGGAGCCGTTGCCGCAGCGCCGGTCGGGTCCTTCCGCAACGAGGAGGCAGCCATCGGTTTCCTGCGGGATCGGCTGGTCGCCGCGCTTAAGCCGCGCATGGTCTGGCTGTTCGGCTCCCGTGCCCGTTGCGACGCCCGCATGGACAGCGACTTCGATGTGCTGCTCGTCCTATCCGACGACGGCTTACCGGAGCGCGCTTGCACCAGCCGCGCTGTGGTCGAGCCGCTGGTCGCGTGCGGCTTGGGTTACAATGTCGTGCCTTGCTCTTGGTCGGTTTTCCTGGCCGAGAGGGAGCAGTCCGGCACGCTGGTCCACCGCGCCATCCGCGAAGGGCGTCTGCTCTACCAGGACTGTGACCTGCACCGCGACCCGACACCGGCGGAGATCGTCGCCGCGTCCCGGCAGCAGCATCTTGAAATCAACCGGGGATCGATGGCCAAGGCGTTGAAGGCGCTGGATTTCTGGGGCGCAACGGACGAACAGGCCAAGGCCATCCTCGGCGCCGCGCTGCACGGCGTCCTGCTCGGCCGGCGTTCCGGCATCGGGATCGAAGCAGCGCTGGACGACGCCGACATCAGCAGCAGGCTGCGAGCCATGACGGTCATCATCAACCACCTCGGGCAGCGGTATGGAGAGCCGGCTGACATACTGGCCTGGATGCGGTCGCCGTGTGAGGCATTTGAAGGCAAGGCGCCGCTGAAGCACATGGCCAGCGGCCGGCTGGAGGATCTGGAAGAAGTCCGTGTCTACCTCCAGCAGCGTGCCAGCGCTGCCGCTCGCGACCGTTAAGCCGGGGCCCGCCGAAAATCCCGGAACCCCGGTGGCGAAGATCCTGGGAAGCGCGGGGCGCTTCCCGCCCCGCTTGACTCCCTCGGCGCAAACCCCGTTTTGCGTCCGACACCGGGTTGCGCGTGGGAGGCTCTGCCTTACTACATGATCAAACGGCCACGGTCGCCGAAGCACGTCGGCTTGATGTCCAGAGACGCGACGGTCTCCAGGCGTTGCTTGCGGCATTTGAGGCTGCTGACGCTGTACTGGAGCCAAGCGCCGCTCCGGCGCTCAAGCCAGCCGGACGCGAACACGTCGCCAGCGGTAAAGCCTGCATTGCCAACGGACACCCACTCCTCGCCACGATCGGTCGGCCACAACGCAACGTGGACAGACACCTCGTCGAAGCCCGCGTCGCCGACGTAGCCGACGGCTGGGATGTCGCCGATGGCGAAACGGAACGTGATGCCGGAGTTGCCGGCCTGACGATGCTGCTGGGCGCGGTCGAGGGTCCAGCCCGGCCAGCGGTTATCACCCGGCCTCACCGAGATGAGGCGTTGCTCGACGGCCACGTTCACCGCCGCGACCATGACGTTCCGCCATGCCCGTGCGCGGATGCTCGTGTAGTCGATAGAGTCGGCCGAGACCGGTCGCGTTTTGATGAGGATCTTGCCGTCCTCCGGCACCCGGAGAAACGCGAACAGGTCCAACCCGTCGTCGGGTGATATGGCATCGACGCCGAGTTCGGAGAGGCGCCGGAAGAACGCCACCTCATCGAGAAGGCGGATCTCCGGATCCTGCGGATCACGGCGCTCTATGTCGGCGATCAGTGCAGCGTGCTTTCCGTAGCCGACCGCGGCGGCCATGGCTTCTGACAGGTGCGAGGACTTCACCTCGGGGAGGGCATCGCGCACGGCGCGCTTAACGGTTAGTACGTTGTCGGCAGTCAGAATCAGAGCGGTCATGAGAGTCGCCTCATGCTGGGGTGGCGTCGATGCCCGCCGCTTAACATCGACCAGCAATCGCGAGGTCGACTTGGTGCTCTGGTTGCCCACGTTTAACTCGGCGGTAAGTTGGGCTTGGGCGGCCAACGTCCAAGGTGAGGCTGCATGGGCTTGCCGTCAAGATGGCAAGAGTCGTTTTCTTCGCCCCGCCGCCGCCCATTCCTAACCGTCATCGAGCCGCTATCGACGATGTGATCGGCACGGTTGGTCCGTGAAGGATCGTACGGGCCTGACGGCTTCGCGCTATCTTCGGTAATGCGACGATGGATCGCTAATCAATGGTTGTTTCAGCCCTGTAACCAAATTTGTATTTACTTTAGCAAAACTCGCGTAAGAGTTTAGGAGATTAAGCCTTGGGCTGGCCTCCACCGATAATTGGACAAAGACAAAGTGAGCATCTTTCGGAACACATTGCGGGCTATCGCCTTGGTTGCCCTGGTAGGGAGCAGCGCCCCGGCGTTGGCAGACAGCATCGCCTCTGAGATGCCTATTGGCGCGACCTATGAGGGGAGCGTCAAGGTGTCGCGGACGCAGATCCCTCTTCCTCCCGGCAAGTGGACTGTAACTGCCCTTAACGAAAGCAGTAACAATCAGTTCAACACGAACGCCACAGTTACGATGGCGAACATCGTCAATGGACGTCTGCTTGGGTACATCTCGGTGTCAACGAATGTCGATCTCGGAAGGAACGGCTGGCAAACGTATAACTTCTGCTTCCGCAAGGACATCTACTTCCTTCATTTCGATTCGGCTTACCAACGAGAGCAAGCCTGTTGGGGCATCAATCATCACATCTTCTCACCAACGGGCACCTATTCTCCGACTTACGGGAAAAACATCCAGCAGGCATTGGCCGAGAAGGGCATCGACATGCCCAAGGTAATGATCAATACGGTGTTTCGTCTGGCGAATGAACATTCGTATGTGAACTACGAAATTCTTTTGAACCCGGAATTCTATGGATTCTCTTCTACCGGAGAGAGCAATTGGGCCAGCAGCCCTTGGCATAAGGACCTCATTGCCAAGGATCCGAAGCGCCGGCAATTCCTCGATCAGGTGAAGGAGCAGTACCAGGGCTTCTATCCGATCCTGAAGAACCAGTTCCGCTGATCCGGGGGTATGCCATGACCAAGATCCTTCGGGCGGCCGCGCTGCTCATGCTGTGCTTGGGCATGCAGGCATGCGCATCGATCACGACCGGAACCACACAGTCCGTCGCCGTCGATACCACGCCGGTCCAGCAGGCCACCTGCACGCTGCAGAACGAGAAGGGCCAATGGACCGTCATCCGGACGCCCGGAGCGGCGACGGTCGCGAAGGCGTACGGCCCGCTGTCGGTGCAGTGCCGGAGTGACGCCGGGCATGCAGGATCGTCGTCGGTCAACTCGACGACGGCGGGTGCCGCATTCGGCAATATCATCGCTGGCGGAATCGTTGGTGCCGCCGTCGACATGGGATCTGGAGCCGCATACCAGTATCCGGCCCAGGTTGTTGTTGCGATGTCGTCACCTGCGGGATCACCGGCACCCGTCGCAGGAGCCATGGTCTCCGCGGCACCGCCCACACCTACCCAGGCGCTCGTCCTTTGCCGCCTTCGCAAGGTGGAAGAATACCGGGACGAGGCCTGGTGCAAAGAGGCGGGGGGCAAGGTGATCCACGTCGGCCCTCCCCAGCAGCCGGTCACCGCGACGATTGCCTCTGCCGCGGCTCCATCGGCGGGCGGACGTTCTGCCGGCGCGCTCCCCGTGCCGAGCAACGCGACCCTGGCACCTGCGGCTCCGGTGGCGACAACAGCGCCGCAGAACATCGGCACCTGCTATCTACCGGATGGCAGCAAAGAGCCGTTGCCGAAGGACGCATGCATGACGAAGAAGGGCTTTATCGGAGCCTGACGGCTTCAGGAAAGGCCGGGCGCCACGCGCCCGGCGTCTCCCTTCAGGCAACCCGAAGGCCGCCCGGCCCGGTCAGAACGTCATGGTCGTGACGGCAGCCGCTCGCACCGGCAGGTGCAACCAGCCCATGCCGACGGCGCCCACGGCCGCCAGGAAGGCCATGTAGCCGGCCGCAGAGAACAGCGTCAGCAGCCGGCTCCGCAGGCGGCAGGCGTCGAAGAAGGCGAAGGCCAGCAGCGCGCACACGGCGCCATAGGCCAAGAGGGACGAGAGAGGCATGGGGTGTTCCTTCGCTGTGGTCCGGTCGAGCCGGTATCTCCAGCGTTGATAGGATCACGGCGAGATCGCCAGGGTGTCGTCGAGGAAATCTTCTCCGTCGGATTTTCGGACTGGTCGCCCGACCGGCGCACCTTGCGGGCACCCGCTGCCAGAGCATAGAATCCGGGGTTCGCAACCGATCCGAGCCATCATGGACTTCCTCGACGCCCGCATCCTGCTCATCAACCCCATGGACGCCCTGCGCGCGTCCGACCGGGACGTGCTCATCGCCGCCGGCTTCCGGCGCGTGATGGAGGCCAAAGAACCTCCTGTGGAGGGTGTCCTGGCGGCCGCCCGGCAGTGGGATGTTCTGGTCATCGAGTGGCGTTCCGGCGGCCTGGAGATGCTGCGCGCTCTCCGCGCTGACGAGGGCACCAGGTACAAGACGGTCATCGGCCTGACATCCAGCGCGGCGCCGGAGTTGGTCGTCGAAGCCAAGGAGGCCGGGGTGAGCGGCTGGCTCATCCGGCCCATGAGCGATGTCGCCAAGCGCATCCAGAGGGCCATCGAGCGGGCCGCCACGATGGCTGCCGACGCCTCTTGATGGGGGCGTTAGGGATTCCGCGGGTGCAAGAACGACAGATCGGCTCCCTGCACCTCGCCGGCATCAATCCAGAGCACCCGAATGCCGTAATGATGGAGGAGTTCAGTCGTCCAATCTAGGCGCGGCCGACGCGATAAGACAGCCCAAAGCGATGAATCGGCGAACCCCACCTCATCACGGTACCGAAACCGGTAGTCCAGCAACTGAGCAAGCGCGGCGCGAACCTGGTCGACTTCATTCCTACCATCATCAGCGATGCTTTTGATCTCAAAGATCATGCGCTCATCGTTGGCTTCGACTGTTGCGTCGATCAACGAAGAGAACTCGCATTCCCATCCTTGACGGTGGAGATAGGTCATCAACGTCTCCAGCGCCTGCCTGTGCGCAGTGTTCGCGCGTTCTTGGGCTACAAAGCGCTCCTCGCCGGACCCTGCTTCTGCTGGTCGGGCCGCATCAGCAGTCATTCTCAACGGCAACAAGGGCGGCGCGATCCTGACGCTGTGCTTTTCCTGCGAGGAAGGCGGTGACGGGGCATCTGGTTCGGCGAGGTGTTCAACCCTCCAAGGCATTTCCGCGATCCGCGACAGCACAGCGCAGAGCGTTATCCTTCTGTCGCTGAGGAATATTTCCCGATGCCTTTTGTAGGAAATGGAGTTTTGGGTTGATCTGCTGCTCACAATTCCGAACAGAAACATGAAGTCTTCCTCTCCAATCTCGACATCATCGATAGAGAAGAACTTCTTTGTCTCTTCCTTGCTTATACCGTCATCATTTCCACTTGCGCATCGAAACGCATCGAATAGAAATCCGACCTCATAATCAGCAAGTCTCCACGGATCGCCCAGTCTGAAGGCATCAAGGAAGCGCTTCGCGACGCGTCGAAGAGCAAGCGGCGGACAGGCATGAAACAGCGCCTTCCAATGGTCTCGATCAATCTCCATCAATGGGGTCTCGCCGAAGCGAATTGACTGCATTATTTCCACGGTCACCTCGTCTCCCGGACATTGCCAAACTGGCTAGACGGTCAGCACAAAGCCACCGATTTCGGGCGGCTGTCCGCTCATTTGCGCTTTCCTATGAGATGATGATCCCGCAAACGGGAGACCAGAACATGGCGCAGATGAGCAGGGCGGAGCAGCAGCGAGCGAACGAGATCCAGGACTACCTTCGGGGTCTGGGCGCCAGGGAGGCCGCGGCCATCGCGCCCCGGCTGACGGCCGGGCTGAGCGCCGGCGCCGCATCCGCCATCCAGCACACCGCTCAGCGCAGGGTAAACCAGACCCGCGACATCGCCCAGGAGTGGACCGAGGCAGACACCCGTCAGCAGCGGCTGGAGAGCCGCCGCCTGGACGAGTTCCGGCAGCGCCAACAGGCCCGGCAGCAGGCCGAGCAGCGCCGCGAGCAAGACTACCAGGCGTGGGTCCGACTCCAGCAATTCTGCGACGACATGCGCCGCATGAACGACCGACAGGTCAAGGCGCACTTCACGGCGGCCATGACCGATGACAGGACTTTTGCGGCTGCCCGTGAATCACTGCGTGCCGCCCTGGTTGCACAGTCCACCGAAGCCTTCCTGTTGCGAAAGCGCCAAGCCGCCCTGGCGAACGGCACTCCGCCGGCCGACGTGGCCACCTTCGACATGCTGCGGTCGATGCTCTCCGGCGATCAGATGAAGACCATTATCCGGGAAGCGCTCATTGATGCTCGCCCTGTCGCCGATGAACCGCCGGCCGTCGCCGCCGTGAAGGCTGCTGGCGCTCGCGAGACCATCGAGCAGCGCCTCATGGCCGTCCTGGACGTCAGCAACGCGGCCCTGACGTCAGAGCAGCGCCGGGCCTTCGAAACGTCGATCCGGTCGTCGTTGCTCGACCACTTCCAGGAGTTCGGCCTGAGCGCTGGTGTCGCCCTGACCGTTGCGGAAATCGAGGCACACGCCGAATCCCTTCGGGGCCGTGTCACCAACGCGCTCGCTGACCTCCTGCTCGACGACGGACTGGGCCTCAACACCGAGCACTACTGCGCGATGCTCAACAGCATCAACGCCAGCATCGACGGGCTTTCCGCCGTGCCCGCGCACCAGCGCGAGGCCGCCGTCGACGCCATGATGATCGGCCATCAGCAGAAGATGGTCGGCTCGGGACTGGACGCGTCGCTCTGCACCCCCGAGGCCGTCATGGCCCAGGCGGCGCGGACGATGTACGACGTGGCCGCCCGTGTCCTGGCCGACCCAGAGGCGGCCACCGAAGCCGACCTCGACATGGCACGCGCGATGGCCGAAATCGCCGCCCGCCGGCCGGATCTGGACCTGCAGCCGGCCGCTCCGGCGCCGACGGCGGCCGGTGTGCTAGGTCGTCTGCACGCCCGCCGCGCGGCGGTCGAACAGACGGCCGAAATCGAAGCCCCGCAACTGCGCTGACCCGCACCGCCGCGGCGGTGTGAGAATTTGCACAGGCCCATCGCCACCGGCATTTCCCCAATGGGGAAAAGCCGGAGTTCCCATTTCGTTCGGGCGGCCGACCGACAAACCGGCATCGAGCACCGAAACCGACATCTTTCGTCAACACCTGATCGATACCATCAACGGTAACGAACAACGGACGAGCCAATGTCCTCCACCCTCCCCGTCACCCTGATCGAGGACCTGCTGGTCGAAGCCGGGCTGGCCACGAACGACCACCGCGTCGCTGTGGCTGTGCTGGGCGCCGACGCGCCGGTCCGGCAGGCCGATCTGGCGCCGCGCCTGAGCCTGCAGCGCAGCCACGTCAGCCGCGCCGTGCGCCGACTGCTGGCCGAGGGGTGGGTGAAGATCGCCGGCGTCGATCCTGACGACAACCGCCATCAGATGCTGGCGCCGGGGGCAAAGCACGCGCAGGCTTCCAGAAAAAGAACTCCGCCATGAAGACCCTCATCGTGGCCGCTCTGGCTGCCGTTCGCCTGCTGGCCCTGTCCCCGTCGATCCCCTCTGCCGCCGTCGTGTACGCTCCGGGCTATCCCTTCCCGCCCGGCACGACCGAAGGCTCCGCTACCGCCTGCGTCCACAGAACAGGTATGTCCCAGTTGTGCCACGGCGGTCTGGCAAGCCGTGTCGATGGTGCCGACTGGCATGGCGCAAAGTCGAAGAAAAAACTCCCTATTACTGTAGGAGACTTTTTGTTTCCGAATACACAGATCCGGCGAAAGTGATTCCGTTACACGCATACGATCGGCATCGCAATCCGGTAGCAAAAACCCGCTGACACCCCCCGTTACTCGGCCGTCGGACGAAGGACGCGAGTAACGCTCGCCGAGTAACGAGGCGATGTCGGTAGCGGATTCTGATACCGCCAATCCGATGCCGGAAGCATGGTGGCGGGCATGCGGAGCGGATGCGTGGCGCATTCCTGCTGCAATGCTTGGCGTGCTGCGGAATGCGCGATTAACGCACAATCTGAGGCAATGCAGTCGTTGCGCGATCCCTCCTCCCCTGCGCTGATAGCAGGCTCCTCAAGCAGGTTTCGTATCCACCCATCCTCGATTCGCTTTCACCAGTGCGACAAATTAAAACGGTCAACGCACGTTCGTATGATGATGTTCTTGATGTACAATGGATACAACACACAGGCGCCAAAGAATATAAGGACAGGCATCAGAATAGTTCATGCTTGTCGATCAATTCCTCAAGGATCTTCGCCATTTCGTCCATGGCACGCTGCTGCACGCCGATCTTGTCCCTCAGGGATAGGACGTCTCGCAGCAGGCAGTGGCGATTGAGCCCGACGTAACGAAACGGCAGGTCGCCGACCTCCATGCGCTGTACGACCAGAGCGCGCGAGATCCCAAGAATCTCGGAAGCCTCGTTTAGGGTGAGATCCCGATCCTCCTCCAGCAAGACGACTCCTCTGCCCGCGATCAAAAAGTTGACCATTGTGGTGACCGCCTCCGCGACTTTTGGGAGCAAGGGCGCCGTAGTGGAAGGCGTACGGCCCGATCCGGCCTACACTTTAGAAGAGATCCCACAGCCACTAACGATGGCATTGATGATATCCGGATCCGTTACCGGTCCCTGCTCTCCATGCGGTGGTCCAGCAACGCCTGCTTTAGCATCAGTCAGTGCAGCCTCAATTCGCTCAAGTGCAACTTTGCCATCTTCCCCAACTGCCGCAAGGGAACGGATTCTGTCAATGCACTCTGCCGTCAAATCGGCGATCCGATAGCGACCCTTCTTATTAAGTCGCGGCTCATTGATCGGCATGTCGACCTGCGAGAAAGCGTAATCCGTACCTAACGCCGGTAGATCGATGTCAGCGATAATCGCCCCGAGAAGATGGAGCGGATTTCGGTGCCCTGAACGGCTTTTGGCTATCTCGCCGATAATGACATGATCCTGCTCGGGATTGACAATGGCTATACGATAGGCATGCGCCGATTGGCCGTCGTTGCCGATGGTAGTCCAGATCGACCCGGTGATCACTGGGTGTTCGCCAAGCCTGTATTCACCGTAAGGAACTAGCGCCATCCGCAATTTGATCATAACTAGAACCCTTTAATGCCACGCGCCTTATGGTTTTTAGCAATTGAACATTTAATATCCTACTAGGGATCGGCATGCATCTGTCTTCCCACACGGTCTTCGACCGATATCCTGACGGATGCGTCCCACCTGCGCCAGTCGGTGCCCACTCCCTGCGCCGTTCCAAATTGGGACGGGCTGCACGCCTTCCGCTACGGCCCCGGCGTGTTCCTGGCGGATGCGTCTCGCATGCGCCAGCCGGTGCCCACTCCCTGCGCCGTTCCAAATTGGGACGGGCTGCACGCCTTCCGCTACGGCCCCGGCATGTTCCTGGCGGATGCGTCTCGCATGCGCCAGCCGGTGCCCACTCCCTGCGCCGTTCCAAATTGGGACGGGCTGCACGCCTTCCGCTACGGCCCCGGCGTGTTCCTGACGGATGCGTCTCGCATGCGCCAGCCGGTGCCCACTCCCTGCGCCGTTCCAAATTGGGACGGGCTGCACGCCTTCCGCTACGGCCCCGGCGTGTTCCAGGCGGATGCGTCTCGCATGCGCCAGCCGGTGCCCACTCCCTGCGCCGTTCCAAATTGGGACGGGCTGCACGCCTTCCGCTACGGCCCCGGCGTGTTCCTGGCGGATGCGTCTCGCATGCGCCAGCCGGTGCCCACTCCCTGCGCCGTTCCAAATTGGGACGGGCTGCACGCCTTCCGCTACGGCCCCGGCGTGTTCCTGGCGGATGCGTCTCGCATGCGCCAGCCGGTGCCCACTCCCTGCGCCGTTCCAAATTGGGACGGGCTGCACGCCTTCCGCTACGGCCCCGGCATGTTCCTGACGGATGCGTCTCGCATGCGCCAGCCGGTGCCCACTCCCTGCGCCGTCCCAAATTGGGACGGGTTGCAGGCCACTGCCGTCACCCATGCCATCAACACGCTGGTAGAAACCGGCTGGTTGCGGCGCGAGGCCGATCCGGCCGGCCGGCGTCAGGCACTGCTTTCGCCGGGTCCTCAGGTGTCGGACGCCACCGGCTGAGCGACCACACCGACAGATCCGGTACCATTCGCTTGTTGCCGGATTTCGCATCCGAGACACGTTTCCGAGAGACATCATGTCCCACCCGCTCTCCGACGACATGCTCCAGGATTGGACCCTCAAGGACTGGCACCATGACGAGTACGGGCGTCTGACCGTCCAAGGGCGCCAACGCACCTATCATTTCCTGCCTGTCAGCCGGAACGTGACGGAGTTAAACTGCTGGCTCACCGTGCCGGACGGCCTGATGTCGGCCCACATGCAGTACATGTTCGGCGCGATGGAGAGCGCTATGGCCACCGCTGAGCACAGCAACAGCGGCCGCATCCCGGAAGCCAAACTGCTCCCGAAGCCACCCATCGTACCGGTCGGTGGTTTCGCCGAAATCGTGGGGCGCGATGCCTTCCTCGACACCCACTGGGACGAACTCGTCCTGCGGCACGCTGGATCTGCCGACCTCAGCGATCCCAACGCCGTGCTCGTCGACGTGGAGCCGATCGCCGTCATCAAGACGTTGGCCGCCATCCGCCCTGACGACCAGGAAGCCATGCTGACCGACATCGACCGGCTGGATGTCTTCACCTGGATTTCCGAGACTGAGGAGCCCCGCTTCGTTCGTGTCGGGCGCGAGCCATTTCGATCTCCGTGGTACAGACTGCTGTTCAGGGTCTGGCGCGGCGACGGAATCCCGATGCTGGCCGCCTTCGATTTCGAATGCGGCGACACCTGCCTGGCCTACGCTTGGCACGATCATCGACGCCAGCAATGGGCCGCGCGCTACTTGCTTTCCCACGCGCACGCATCGTGCGCGGTGTGGCCGGGCATGCCGGCCAAGGTGGCCCGCTGATGCTGGACATTATCGCCGAAGCCATCGCAACCTTCGACGCCACCTCACGGGCCGAGATCCTGTGCGACGCCATCGACACCAAGACTGAAGCGTTGATCGCCGCCAAGATCCGGGACCGCATCAACGCCATCCTGGGGGGCCGCCGCGCTATCAGGGAAGTAACCTTCTCGCGGCTGCAGTGCGGCCGAGGCCCCGGCGACGGCCGTGAACAGAACATCGATCTCGTCGTGTGCGACGGCGAAGCCACGATCGCCGGAGGTACCTGCCAGGACGAAGGGCTCCACCTCATCGAACTCAAGCAGTATTACGATTTCGACTGCGCCCGGGCACTGAAGCATCCTCCATACCGCGGCCTTCAGGAAGAGATCACGTACACCCTGGCACGGCTGGCGGCGCACCAGCACCGGCGCATCAGGAGCCGGTACGTCATCATGGCCATCGTCCGCTTGGGCCCGGCCGACACCGGCGCGACCTGGAAATACACCCCGCGGGCAAAGCGCCAGAGTCTGCTCAAGGCGATGGGAGAGATAGATCCGGTCACAGCATACCTCGTCGACCAGCGCCGCTCTCCTGGAGACGCGACGGAGGCATTCCCGCCTCCTTCTGCCACGGGCGAGATCGACCTCGGCCAAATCGACGGCTTTGAGGCACGGCTGTTCTGGGCGGCCTACGCTTCATGATGAGCGCAGGACCGCGAGATGTTAGGCACATCAACCAGTGCTGAGATGAAGGTGATCAACCAAGCATCTGCACCACCCCTTACCAACATCTTTTGGGTTGTGGTAGAATGACGTTCCCCATATGGATTGCACTCTGCCATGCCCATCGATTCCTTCAAGAAAGACCCTTTTGGCTCGTTGAGTGGCATCCATGACCTTCAGCGCCTTGGTCAGCCGCCGAAGGACATCGCCGAGCAGTCCTTGGCATCTCTTACGTCACCCGAGGATGTTCTTCGCAGCATCAAGGCGGCCCAGCAGTTCGATCCAGCGACCGCGATCAACGACCTTCACCGCCTTGGTCAGGCGCCAAAGAACATCGCCGAACAGTCCTTGGCATCTCTTACGTCACCCGAGGATGTTCTCCGCAGCATCAAGGCGGCCCAGCAGTTCGATCCAGCGACCGCGATCAACGATCTTCACCGCCTCAGTCAGACGCCAAAGAACATCGCCGAGCAGTCGCTGGCATCCCTTACGTCATCCGAGGATGTTCTTCGCAGCATCAAGGCGGCCCAGCAGTTCGATCCAGCGACCGCGATCAACGACCTTCACCGCCTTGGTCAGGCGCCAAAGAACATCGCCGAACAGTCCTTGGCATCTCTTACGTCACCCGAGGATGTTCTCCGCAGCATCAAGGCGGCCCAGCAGTTCGATCCAGCGACCGCGATCAACGATGTTCACCGCCTCGGTCAGACGCCAAAGAACATCGCCGAGCAGTCGCTGGCATCCCTTACGTC
Organism: Azospirillum thiophilum; assembly: GCF_001305595.1. Classification (NCBI taxonomy): domain Bacteria; kingdom Pseudomonadati; phylum Pseudomonadota; class Alphaproteobacteria; order Rhodospirillales; family Azospirillaceae; genus Azospirillum; species Azospirillum thiophilum. The sequence continues at coordinate 62,481 of NZ_CP012408.1, read as the reverse complement.
ATCCGAGGATGTTCTCCGCAGTATCCGGACAGCCCAGCAGTTCGATCCAGCGACCGCGATCAACGACCTTCACCGCCTTGGTCAGGCGCCGAAGAACATCGCCGAGCAGTCCTTGGCATCTCTTACGTCACCCGAGGATGTTCTCCGCAGCATCAAGGCCGCTCGCCAGTTCGAACTGGGATCTCCCGGTGTTATGAACACACTCCTGGCAAAACCTCTCCAATCCGTCCTTCATACCATCGCGAGCGCGACGCATGGCCTGCAGTCCATGTCTCCGTTGTTGAGTGAACGCATACGGAAACTCATGTCTGATGACGTTGGTCTACTGGCCAAACATCAGGATATGATGGAGGCAATGCTGCCGAAGTGGCCAAATGAACTTACAGCCCTTTCCGCAGGCGCCTCAACCATGTCCAGCCTCTATGCCGGCATGGCCAACTCTTCCATCGCAGATCCTCTGGCCGGGAGTGCCTTTCGCGACGCCTCCAGTTTGGCGAAGTCTCTTTTTGATGGCGTGCTTACAACATCTGGCATCCTGAAAGATCTCACCGCCTCTGCCCTGGATGCCGCAGTAGCCAAATCGGCATCGCTCGGTTCGGAAGGCATGCTGGCACGGTCGGCGATCAAGGATCTCGAACGGTTCCAGGCCCTGACCGCCCAACACAAGTCTGTTTTCGATACCGCCACCCAACTCGCTGCCGCCTCTGTAGCGTCGTCGCTCCAAGGCACGGTCTGGGGTGATCGCCTCCAAGATGCCATCGTCGGCGTTTCTCTTGCTCGCACCGCCGGCATTGATCCACACGACTTTCTGTTCGACACGCCGGAACTCCAGGCCGCAGAAATTCTGGACGAAGCGAGCCACCTCGACCCGGACGACACCGCGGCCGCGCTTGCTTGGCAGACCGAGGCGTACCTCCGCATCGCTGAAGCCTTCGCAGCGTGGATGGAGAAGTTCCACGACGCCTCTCCGCTCACAAGGGCGTTTATGATCGGTAGGATCGGGATGACCATCCTAATCCTCATGGGTACCATCGAGTCATCGATCCAGGGCTTTGAGCGCGTCGGCCGCTGGATTTCGGACACGCCAAATACGGAACATCTACAAGCCAGGAACGACCTCATCCAATCCAGGAATGACCTCCTCGCAGGCGCCTACGCTGCGGTCAGCATGATGTCAGCCCTACAGCAGACCTGTTACGTCACCAAGCACGACGCCCCTATCCGGGCCACACCAGCCCGAACCGGCAAAATGATCGGTCACCTGCCTGCTGGCACCTGTGTTCTGGTTCTTGAGCGTGACGGCCGTTGGCTTCGCTTCGCCTACCAGCCGCCAGACACTGAGGAATCGACGGAAGCCTGGGTCTATCGCGACCACCTGATGGCCACAACCGAGTAGATCCACCACGAAGGAAACTCGCTCTCCCAACTCCTCAACAGCCACCTACCACCTCATCTGCGGTGACAACAGGCTGGTGCCGGTGGAACTGGTGCCAGCGAATCAGGAGCGCCGAGTCGAAAAGCCCGACGGACAATCGTCTACGCTTTTCCACAGTGCGGCAGATTCATCCACGGACAATCGTCGACGGTAGCCCTCAATTTGAAACGCGGACGTGTAGACGATTGTCCACTGAAATGACTGACTTCCGCGCTGTTTCCAGTGAGCATCGTCTACGCCTTGGTCCCATCAACGAGGACAGGCTGGACAGTCCAGCGTCGCCTCCTCGGCCCAGGCCCGCATGGCCTCGGCAGCCCTGCGCATCAGCGCCAGGTTCTGTTGACCGAGTTGGGTCTGATACTCCCGTCTGGCCCAGGGCATGCCGGCGAGATCGCGGGCGGCAACCCGCGCGCGCAGGATCGCCGTCGGCGTCTCCGGCACCATGTCCTGCGTCTCCGACCGTGCGTAGTCATGGACCTTCATCGCATGTTCCAGCCGCAGCCGGGCGAAGCGGCGGGCGACGGCGTAAGACTCAAGGTAGGTTGAGATTACTTCTCCCACTTGGTCGGCGTAGAACGAGATCTCCGCGCCCGAGAACCGCAGCACATCGAGCCCGGTAGCCGCTTTGATGGCGCGTTCTCGATCCCGGTCGGCACGCAGACGTCCAGAGTCCTCACCGTGAAATTCTTCTCCGTCGCACTCGATGAACATGAGATCGAAGCCGTCCCATGCGTCGATCCGGTCGATCAACTGGTTGGCGAATGCCACGAGCATGTCCGCGCGGTAACGGTCGACGCCAACCTGCGGAAACACACAGATTCGGTTGCGCGAGAACGTCTCCGGCTCCGCTCGCAGCATGGCCACAGCATCCTGCCAGGTGTCTGCTGCCGCGAAGGTCGCCTTGTAGCCCAGGTTGAGCCCTCCCATGAGCAAATCAAGCATCTTAGCCTCGATCGGGCTTTCCGGCGGTTTGACCTGATCGATCTCGTATCGGCTCAGCAGCGGTCCCGAGGCAGCGATGTCCATCGTAGGGCTCCGGTTGTATCGGCTACTATTATCTCAACGCTGCTGGCACTTGCGCAACCCCATCACCGGCTACCGAAGGACGCTTGCCGGTCGATAAAAATCGGGCCAAGACTCCCCTGGGCGTGGCGGTTGATGAGGACGGTGGCAATGGACAGGGTGACGGCAGCGATAAAAGCGGCGTTCGGCAGGTGCGACATCGATCCTCGTCTCTCCGAAGCAATCACCCGCCACATCTGGGGCGAAGAGTGGCGCGACGAACTTGCCAACCTCATTGCCGACGGCTCCACAGCCGTTGATGTCGCCGCTCCGGTGAACGGCCCTGGGCTCGCGGCGCTCGTCATGCGGATGGTTGCTGACCCTCGCCTCCCGGAACTCCACTCCGATCACGCCAACCCCGACTGTTTGCTCGATGAGATCCGCCAGCAACTCCGGTTCGAAAGCGCGTTGGGTTTCGAAGACGGCGAAGCCGCCGACATCATCCTCCTCATCATCACTCGAGCCAACGACGGCTCCACCCGCAGCGACACCCGGCTTCGCCTCGTGGGCCGGCTGCTGTGCGACATCGAGGTCGACGACAATGAGATCGCCCGCGTCGCAGCGGCTGCCGCCGACGCATCGAGCGAAGCCATTTTCGACGCCTGCGCCGAAGGCCCGCTGCCGATGTGGAACCGCGTTGGCGGCGTCATCGATGCCGTGACTCTCAACGATGACTCAGGGGCCCGCGGAGCCGTCGACGACGGCTTCATCGAACGGCGCGATGAGCGCATTCGGGCGATGATGGCCGCCCTGTCCCCTCAACTCGCCCTGATCTGAGGCTCACTGGCAGCACTCGGCCGCCCACGCTGTCCACGGGCTGCACCGCCATCGGCGGCGACAAGCGGCCGGCGGCGCCATCTACAGCGTAGAGCCGGCCGCGTCGGCCTGTGGTCAGCGAGGGCGGGCGCCCGGCAGCCTGGCGCTGATCGGCGCCTGGAAGACGGTGCCGAATTCCCGGTGCCGCTGCCCGCAATCGACTTCCGAAACCGCGCACCTGCGGCTCGGATCACGGCCGGCGGCGGTAGAATGGGACCAACACCGCCACACCGGGACCACGAAGATGGTCCAGCACGAACAACGGAGGAATCCCATGAGCAGGAGGACATGGCTCATCAGCATCGAGGACGACCGCGCCCTCGCCGAGGTGAAGGAGGCCATCGGCGCCGCCGGCATCGTCACCGGCCTCATCCGGTCGCTGCGGCCGGTCTACGAACGCGCGCATGGCGCTGACGTCCTTCATCCCGTCGGGCGGCCCGGCAGCGATGGCCTGCACGCCTACGCCGTCGCGGCGGTCGATGGCAGCGCCTGGATCCGGACGGCGGCCGGCAGGGCATGGGCCGGCGACATCGTTATGCTGGCCAACGCGGTCGACGGCCGCGGCCAGCCCGTCGGCGAACGGCTCGCCGGCGCGGACTACCTGCTCGATGAAGGCCGCATCGACGTCTACCTGCGCTCCCGTCGGCAGGATCCGGCCGAGCGGGACGACGTGGCCTTCGCTGGGCTCGTCGTGGCGGCCGTGGAGGCCGTCCGGAGCGCATCCGACAAGGAGATGAGCACCGCCGAGGGCATCCGGCACCTGGCCGAGCGCCTGGGCATCCCGACGCCGACGCTGAAGAAGTGGCATTACGGGCAGTCGGCGCCGCCCAAGGCCGGCCGCCAGCACACCGTTGAGAGCCTGCGGGGCGTCCTGGCGCAGCCGGTCGATCCGATGCGGAAGATCCTGGACGCCATCGCCAGCCGACGGCCGGCGGAGCCTGTCGCTCCCGCCATCAAGACGGCGGCCGTTCGATTGCGAGGCAACGAGGAAGACGCCGACGCCTGGATCGCGGAGATCGCCGCGTCGGCGCCGGTGGGTCAAGGCAGCCCCTCCCGGCACGTCACCGCCACCATCGTGAGCGCGCTGCTGGAGCGTCTGGACGCCCTGGAGCATCAGCCCGCAGCCTGATATGCCGCCCCAGCCCTCCCCGCCCGCTTCCAGAAAGCCCGGTGCCGGGCTTTTCGGTGCCGGTCAGTCGGCGCCGTGCCCGCGGGCCAGATCGACGATCACCTCATCGAGTGCCAGATCGTGGCGGTCGGCGGCTTCCAGCGGACTGAGGTCGCCATCGATCACCGTGTCGGGCGTGACCAGCCACTGGCAACGCATGTGCGGGCTCTGGATTGGCATCACGGCGAGGGCCTGGGCCAGCACAGGGCGGCCGGCGACCAGCCGGTCGACGAGGGCCTGGGCCTCGTCGATGCCCATCGCCGCCAGCCGGTCTGTGGTCACCATGTCGTTCATCGCCCCCCTCCCCCTCAGCCCGCCACCTGGTGAGAAGATGGGCCTATTCGGCGCCGAAGGCCAGCAGCGTGGGTGAAGGCGAGGAGGCCCGCCATCATGCTGCCGCGGGCACCTCCTCTTCGGTGAACGCCTCCAACAAACGCGGCACGTCCGCCAGCACGGCGTCGATCTCGTCATCCGATGCCCGCGAACGGTGTGCCAGAAGCCTTTCGATCAGCACCAGAGCACCGGTGTCATCGTCGTCCAGGCTCTCAGCGACCGAGCGCATGACCGAGGCGCTGTCGGTTCCAACGGTTTCCTGGCCAACGCCGACGAGCACGACGATGGCAGCCTTCACCGCCTGTTCAGCACCAGGCATGTCGCTGGTGCGCTCCAGCGCAACAGCAAGGCCCAGCAGGGCCTCGAAGACGCTCTCGGTCATCCGACCGACCACGCGGTCCGGCTGGCCGACCAGCAGGGCGATCAGCGCCTCAACCCGGCGCTTCAACGCCTCACCAACATCCTCCTGGCCGTAGGTTTCCGCCAGCCAGTCCAGCAGCGGAGCCAGGCTCTCCCATACCTCGGCGGCGTCGGTGCCAGGCGCCACCCACTCGCCATAGGCCCGCAGGTCGGCACTGTCGAGCAGGCGCAGAGGACGGCGCAGGTCGACGCCGAAGCGCCCCTCCAGCGTGACGGCCTCGGCAAGCGCGGCCTGGAAGCCGTCGGCGTGGTGGAGGGCTTCCAGAACGACGGTCGAAAGCGCGGTGAGGTCGCCGTCCACGTCGATCGACTGGACGGCCGCCGGCAGGGCCGAGAGCCCAGCCGCCGCGGCGAAATGATGCGCTTGGACGATCTCAGGGTGATTCCGCACGGCCGCCATGACCAGCAGGATCGGCAGGCGCTCCGCCTCAAGGTCGGCGTCGGCCTTGGCGCGGCGCAGGGACATCACCTGGGCGCCACCGCGCCCGCTGCCTCGCAGCCGGTCCAGGCGCCCGCGGAAGGTGGCAAAGAAGGCATCGCGCAGCGTGGCGTCCATCTTCACCTGCGACGCCGCGGCGTAGAGGGTGTTCTTCAAGGACGCGATGGCTTCCGGCGTGTTCGGCTGTCCATCCGTCTCCAGATGCCAGATCGCGTCCACCAGTGGCATCGCGTCCTCGATGACGCGGCGCATGGCCTCGGCGCCACGCTGGCGCACCAGGTCGTCCGGGTCGAGGCCGGCGGGCAGGAAGGCGATGCGGATGGACTGGCCGCCGTGGATCAGCGGCAGGACACGCTCACACAGGCGGCGGGCGGCTTCCCGGCCGGCGCGGTCGCCGTCGAAGCAGATCACCGGCATCTGATGCAAGCGCCACAACATCTCGACGTGCTGGTCGGTCAAAGCGGTACCGAGCGGCGCCACCGCCGTCTCGATGCCGGCGGCGTGAAGGGCGATGACGTCCATGTAGCCTTCGACGACCACCGGCGGCGTGCCGGGGCGGACATGGACGTTGGCACGCGACAAGCCGAACAGGGTCGTCGACTTCCGGAAGGCAACCGTCTCGGGCGTGTTCCAATATTTCGGGGCGTCCGGGTGGTCGGTGCCGGCGCCGAGCAGCCGGCCGCCGAAGGCGACGACCGAGCCGCCCTTCGTGGCGATGGGGAAGAGGACGCGGTTCGCCAGCGGGCAGAAGACGCCGTTGCTCTTGTCCATCAGCACGCCGGCCTGGACGCCGAGGTCGTCGCCGTAGCCCTTGGCGCGCAGGGCGTTCCGCAGCGCCTGGCGGTCGGCCGGCGCGTAGCCCAAACGCCATTTCCGGATCACGTCGTCGGACAGACCACGACCGCGCAGGTAGGCCAGGGCCTCGGCCCCTTCGGGCGCCCACAGGCGCTCTTCGAACCATGCCGTCGTGTCACGCAGCAGATCTGTCGTCGCCTTCACCCGGCGCCAGTGGTCCCGATACCGCTCATCGACCTCGGGCATCGGCAGGCCGGCCATCCGGGCGACGACTTCCACGGCCTCTGGGAACTCCAGATGGTCGTGGCGTATCAGGAAGCCGAAGATGTCGGTGTGAACCCCGCAGCCGAAGCAATGCGCGAAGCCCTTTTCGTCGGAGACGTAGAAACTCGGGGTGTTCTCGGCGTGGAACGGGCAGCACGCCTTCAGTTCGCGCCCAGCCCGCTTCAGCGGGACGCGCGGGCCCACCACGTCGGAGATGGGCACCAGGTCGCGCAGGGCGTCGAGGAAGGAGGTGGGAATGGCCATACTCACCTCCGCTCAGAGATCGTCGTCGTAATCGACGAAGGCGAGGCCGTTGGCGGCCAGCCGGAGGCGCGGCGTCACATCGTTGCCGGCGTCGGCAACCGGCGTGTACCGGCTTGATTCCATGTGGAGCCAGCGGTGTGATTCATTTGGGATCACGATCTCGGCGGCCTTCTCGGAGTCCCCGTTATCCAGGAACTTGTCGCGCTTGTTGCGGAGACCCTGATAGCAGCGCTTGATAAAATAGAGTTGGTCGCAGGCGCGCTTGAGGCCGTCAGCCTGGAACAGCGTGTCCCTCTCTCCGCGCGTGTTGGATTGTGCCACGACGACGAGAGCGATGTTCAGGACCTTGGCGATTTCCGCAAGTTCCTGGGCAGCCTGGTTGAGAAATTCGGTGCGTGAGACATCCCCCGGCGTGGAGCCGATCAACTGCCAGTAGTCGATCACAGCCACGCGAATGTTGTGCTTCACGACGTAGTATTCGACCTGGCGGCGGAACTTGGCGACGTTCGCCAGCGGATCGTGCAGGTACCACACGCAGTCGGCGGCGTTGCCGGCGGCGTAGCGCAGGCGAGCCAGGATTTCCGGATCGATCGGCAGCGGCCGTCCATCCGGACCGTTTAGCGGCGTCAGGGCGTAAAGGTCGACGCCCGCCTCGTAGGCGAGGCGGCGCTGCTCCAGTTCGTCGGCCGAGACCTCCCAGGAGCCGTAGATGTGCGGGACGCCGGCGCGGCCGAGGTGGTGGGAGATGGTCAGGCCCATCGTTGTCTTGCCCGACTTCGCCCCGCCGGCGAAGGCGTAAAGACGGCCGGGGTACAGGCCGCCGAGCATGCGGGAGTCCAGAACCTGCAGGCCGGTGGAGTAGCGCTCGATCTGCCCCTGCTCCAAGCGCTCCACGAGGCGCTGCGCCGCCGTGCGGCGGTTCACGCCGAGTTCGCGGCGGCTGTGCACGACCTCGCGGCAGGTCGACAGCACGAAATCGAGAAGCGCGTCCGCATTGTCGCCATCGAAGGAGCCGTTGATGCGTCCGCGCGTCTGGTCGAGCAGAGCCATCAGCGAGCGCCGCCGCGACATCTCCCTCACCTTGTCAGCGTAGTCGAGCATCTGCTTTTCCAGCGCGCGTCCCTTGGCGGTGACGAGGGGCTGGCGCTTGCGCAGGTCCGCGATGTCGAGAGTGCCATCGGTGAGCAGGTCCTGCAGCGCCATCAGCGGCACCGCATCCTGTCCTTCGCTGGCGGCGTTCGTGATCCGCCGGAAGGCTTCCCGGTGGCCGCTGTCGGCGAAGTCATCGGCCGAGATGTGGCCGTGGATCGAATTCACCAGATCGCATTTCTGCGCCAAGCCGAGGATGAGGGCCTGTTCCAGGTTGAGTTTCACCAGGGCGGCCATTCCGGCGTCGACATCACCGTCGACGGATTTGGTCATCATGTTCATGTGCGCGTCCCTCCCCTCAGAGTTTCCAGCCGCCAAACTGCGACGGCCGCTGCGCGACGGGCGCGCTGGTGTTGTTTTTGTTGGTGGTCGCGGCAGACGGAGCCGGCGATTTGGCCGGGCGGGTCGAGGCCCCCGGAGCGTCCTTCGGCTTCTGACGGTCGGCTGTCTTGTAGGTCAGGGCATACAGGCTCTCACGGGACTTGCGCTTGATCTGCCAGACGACTTCTTCGACCGGCGCCCCACGCTCCTTGGCCCGGATGACCTCATAATCCAGGTCGAACTCGCTGTAGGCGTTGACCTGCTGGATGGCTGGATCGAGGGCGCGGCGGCGCAACTGCGCCCAGTCCTTGAGCGTGCCCGGCGTCACATCGAGCAGTTCGCGGAGCCGGCCCACGGTCATGGTCTCTCGCCACGGCAGCGTCCGGCGGTCTGCGAAGCGCTGCGCCCATTCGTAGAGCGGGATGGCGTAGGACGAGGTGAAGGCGAAGAGGACGCGAAGGCGCAGGTTGCTGTAGAGGGCCGGATCGCCGATCAGTGGGCGAAGATGCGGAGCGAAGGCATACTTGACCACCAGGTCGCCATCAGCCCCTTCCTGAACGGAGCAGGAGGCGAGCAAGGTGCTCTTCGCCCAGCCTGGCCGGCCATCCTCGCCCCACATGTCCCACTCCACCAAAGTGGTCAACAGGCGGTCGAACATCGTCCGCAGGCGGTCGTAGGAGCGGTGTCCGCCAGCAAGTGCTACGGATAGCGGGTTATCGGTTCCATCCGCTGCGGCATCATCAGCGGCCCGCTGTGCACTGTCGGGGATGCGCATCCGGTAGGTCCAGGCGCGGCGGATGTGCGCCAGCGTGAAGGTGTGGACCTCAGTCTCCATAATGCGCGGATAAGCGAGCGCGATCAGCAGCGTGTAGAGTTGCTGCTCGGTGGCCGACAGCGGCCCTGGATCAGGCTTTCCCGGCTCGACGACGCGGCGCACGACGGTGGCGCCAACAGCCTTCGGCACGGTCGCTGGAGAAAACGGGTCGGTCGGGTCTCCATATGACTTCGGACGCGCTTTCTCCGGTGGCTGAATTTCACCATCGCGGACGGCGGGAAGGACGGCTTCCTTGCTTTCGGACTGCGGGGGGGTAGGGCGGCGACGACCTCCCATCTTACGAACTCCTGTTCATGTTCTGTTCTTATGATAGGGCAACAACGTGTTTCCTGACAAGATACCCTTTCCGTAAAGTCAGAAAAAAACGTCAGAAAATTGGGGCGAACAAGCCGCGAGGCGCAAAAGCGAGAAAAATTTAACGTTTAGAAGGCCTTGGCATATTGCGGCCGCATGTCAGGAAATCGCCCATGACGCTATTTCCAGAGGGACTGCGACCGAGGATGAGACGCCGGGGTTTTCCTCGGAGAATGCTGAAAATGCTTGGGAAATCCGACATATAACGGAAAACGTGATATAGTCCAATGACTTGACACTGGCAGCATTTCAAGACATTTCCGCCGCGCTCACTTTCTCGCGACGATCTCAATTTCAGCCTTTCTGGTGAGCGCCCCGTACGTCAGGGAATAGTGCCCCGTACGTCAGAAAAGGAAAAATCCATTGAATATCAGTATGTTGTGTTGCGAGTCCGCGAAACTTCTAACATGATTGCCGTTCTCAATGTCAGGAAAAGAAGGTGCACCCCGTACGTCAGGAAATCACCGAACTGGTGCCACTGCTGAGTTTTAGCATCTTTCTCTGACATTGTTGGCATGGCGCATGTTCGGGAATAGCGCCCAGTAAGTCAGGAAACAGCGCCCCGTACGTCAGGGAAGAGCGCCCATAATGTCAGGAAAACATCTGGAAACCCGCATGGATACTGGGCTTTCAGGCGCTCTAGGAGAAAGAGGAGAAAAGGAATGTGCGCGTGCGCGCGCTTTTTTGGGATTGGGAAAAGCCTCATTCAAAGACGACGGAAGCCATGCGACGATTTCCCTTGCAAAGCCTCCCGTCTCGCGTAATTGCGGTGCTGTCACACCCAGATCAGTTGTGCCTTCGGGTTTTTCGAAGCCCATGAAGGGGCCAGGGAACCTCGCTGGACGCATCTCCTGCCCTTCAAGCGCCTACCCCCGCTTCCAGGCTCATTGATCGAACCAGAGTACGGTTCTAGGCGATCATCCCAGAACAGTCTGATCAACGGCACGGCTACATCGCCGGAGAGCATGATCACCCTCGCCAGAAGAAGGATTCGATCGGTCGTCGTCGCCGGCTGCTTTTCCTGACATGCTGGCCATCAGAGAAGTCAGGAAATGGGTGGCGCGCCCGCTCCCGCCCTCCCCGCCCGGCCCTCACCGCTGCCAGCCATCCAACATCCCCCTAACGCCGCCCGCCGCCAGCGTCGGACAGATCCTTTTTCGGTGCATCTACCCCCCAAGGGGCAGATGCCGGCTGCGCTGCGGCCGCAGGCTGGGGGCCGGAAGGCCCTTTTGGGTCGCCGCCGCCCTGCCCTTCCCGGTGATGCGGCGAGGCGCCCGGACTCCCCGGCCTGGCTCCCCGGCCTGGCTCTCCGACCGGGCGCGGGTGCCAGGGACCGCCTGTGTCTGGCCGCCTGGACGTCGACCTGGGGCTGACCGGTGACGACGACCGCATGTAGCCGGTGCCGGTATGACGATGACGGTGCCCGGACACACCACGGGCGGTCCGGAGGCAGCCCTGGAGGTCAGTCCAACCACCAGGGCCAGGACAGAAGCACCAATGCAGATCGTCCGGACGCTCCAGCGTCAAATCTCGAGCCTATTGGTACTGCTTGATCATGGTCGGATTGGTGGTGCCGTTCGCTGCTGCCGATGAGACGCAGACGGGCACCGGGCTCGCGGGCCTCGTGTCGGCGGTTGGCTTGTCCTGGGGCCAGATGGCTGATGTCACATTGCCGCCGTTGCTGTCGTTGTCGGGCGTGCCGCCCAGACCGCAGTTCTCGTGTGTCGGCGTCTGCGGCGTCATGGTTGGGCCCTCCAGTTGGGCATGCCCCGACAACAGCCGCGCGGCCGGATTGGTGCCAACCTCCCCCGGCTCGCCCTTCAGCCGGGTTTGCCCTCGACGGTCGCACCGTGTGTAGTCGCTGGGGAGGACGGGGCTATGAAGATTATCTTGAGCCGCAAGGGCTTCAACACCGGCTACGGCGGCAAGCCGAGCCCGATCCTGCAGGACGGACGGTTTTTCCCGCTGCCAATCCCTTATGACCGTGGCGCGCCGATCCGCTACACCGACCTGCCGTGCCCGCCCGGGCTGGAGGGACATTACACGACGCTTGCCGATTACGTGATCGGGCACCGCGCCTTCCGGAAGATCGTCGTCGAGCATGAACAGACCGACGGCAGGAAGCCGAAGGCGAAAAGGGTACGGGTGACCACCGACACCCTCGCGCATCTCGACCCCGACCTACATCATGAGATGCGGCCGCGATCGCCAGACTGGAAGCCTTTGTTCGGCCAGGCGGGCCAAGCGCTGAAGATCCTGCGCAAGAATGGCGTCAGGGTCGGCGATGTGTTCTTCTGGGGGCTTTACGACCGGCTGGTGCCTAGCCGCGCGGGCCGACCGCCGCGGTACGAAGGCAAGCGCATGCACTGCATCTTCGGCTGGCTGCAGGTCGGTCGTGTGCACCAAGCGCCATTTCCCGATCTGCCGACCTGGGGCCGCTATCACCCCCACGCCGGCGCCGATCCGGGCGTGTGGGATGAGGACAACAACTGGATCTTCAAAGCGGTCGACCAGGCTGAGCCTGGGTGGTCTCGATGCCGATCTTCCCACGCTTCCGGCCAGACCTGCGCCTCACCCAGCCAGGGGCGTTACGCGTCGACGACTGGCGGCTGCCGTCTTCGTTCGTTCGGGCCGCTTATGCAGGCCGGCCGGTGGACTTGAGTTGGTCAGAGGAACTGGCAGGAGGACGACCCCGGCTGGATGCGTTTCAGCACGGCAGGGCAGTGGCAAGAGGGTGTGTGGGATCCCCTTCACGCTCCCGGTACCCTCGATTGGCTCGCCGGACTCTTCAGGGAGTTTTCCATCAACCCAGAATCCGACACCATGATCGATGGCCACGCGGACGACCCTCGCGACCAAACCTCTGCCTCTACATCGACCTGATCGCCCTCCCTGCCAGGGCTCGAACGTCCCTCCCCCCTTCCCTCCCCGTCCCTCCCGGCTTGACAGCAGCGATCTGGCGCAGACGTTCCGCTAGGGTCCACTCAGTCGCGACCGCCTCGTCGCACAGCGCCCGCATCTCCATGATCGTCGGCCGCCACTTCTTCGTCCGCCGCCAGATGCGGACAGCCTGATCCACCGCCCACTGCGGATACTCGCCCAGGTCCTCGGCCCAGTCGCTGGCGACCATCCGTTCGACAGCCGGATCGAGTGGGTTCGAGCGCGGTGGGCAATGCGCGAACAGAGCCAGCAGACGGGCCAGCAGCCAACCGGGATCGACCGGCGCCAGGATCTCGTGTTCGATCGTGGCTAACGCCATGGCTGCGGCGTTGGCGTCGGCAGGTTCAACGACCTTCGGTGGAAACCATGTTTCCCGTAATTCAGTGAAACTGCCGGCCTCGTCGAAGCAGGCGCGCTGCGTGATTCCGCCAGTGACCATGGCTTGCAGCGTTTCCGGCAGCCCTCCCAGCAGAGCGGCGTGCCGTTGGGAGGGAGGCTGCGTCGGATCGTAGACGGCCAGCGGCGGCGTGTGCAGCGGGACGACGTTGCCGGTGACAAGGCTTGGCCTCTGCATCACCATCCTCCGCCGAACGAGGCCGCGCCGGTTTCCGCCGAAGGCCGCTGACGCAGACGATTGGCGACGCTGGCCCAGATGTCGACCTGCTGGCGGGCGGCGGCGGTCTTGTCGGCCATGCGCGACATTCCGGAGACGATTGGAGTTCCGGGAATGAGCGGAGCCTTGCAGGCCTGGACGTCCTGCAACAGCCAGGACCTCCAAGCGGCGCCGACGTCGCGGTACTGGTAGCCGTGGGCTTGACAGCGCAGGACGAAGCCCTCGACGTGACGGTTGAGGTCGATGCCGGTGTGTTTGGCACGGGCCCATGCCAGGTCTGCGGCGGACGGCATCCAGTCGGCTGTCACGGCCTGCGTCTCTCTGGTCGGGTGGTCTTCGACCCGCTCAGTGCTGACACCCTCGCGCCCGCGCCCAGCGAGCGAGTCTGGTTTGTTTGAATCCAGTTGTTCTTGTCGCACTGCCGCACAGGGGGAGTCAGCCACAGCGACATCGGTGTCGCGCTGCCGCACAGGCATCGTCTGGACGTTGACGATCGGACCGCTGCCGGGCTCCAGTCGCAGGCGGTAAAGGCAGGATAGGCGGCCGCCGGTGGCGGACTTGCGCGGCTCGACCTCAATCACGCCAGCCGCGGCAAGGTGACCGAGGATGCGGTTGACGGTGGAGCGGCTGCGCTTCAGGGCGGTGGCGAGCGTCGCCTGTGACGGCCAGCATTCGCCGCGGGCGTTTGCGTAAGTCGAGAGTGCGGCCAGGACGGCGAGACCGTCGGCGTCGATGTCCGGGTGGCTCAGCCACCAAGCCGGAATGCGGCCCCAGCGGGTGGTCTCCTGTCCGGTGTTCGGCTGGTCGGTATTGGGGGTTGGCATCGCTGACTCCGCAGATGGGGCGCCGGTACATGTCGGCGGATCTGCGCTCAGGATTCCGGGGCTGGGTTAGCCTGACAAACGCGGCGGATTCCTCCATAGAGGACTGGTTCGCGCCTACTGAGGATTGGCTCGCGACCATGGAGGGCCGGTACGCGACCATGGAGGACTGGTTCGCGAGCCTGAAGGATCGGTGCGCGGCGCGGCTGCGAATCGGATTCCTGAAGGACTGGCTCGCGCCTATGGAGGATTGGTGCGCGGGGTGAGCCTGGAGGGACTCAGGCCGGGGACCGGGTGGAGGAACGGCTCGCGGGCTGAATATGGTAGGGCATGAAGGCCCTTCAAACTGTTTCCATTAAATGCTGAAGGCCGCGATTTCATGGACAGTTCGGCCAAGTTTACGGAAACGTCGAGCCGCGAACCGCTCCTCCATATCGTTTCCGGAAAATCGTTTCCGAGCATGTGGCCGCAGGAATCACCATATCCGGAAACGTTTCCAGATATAGAGGACTGGTTCGCGGGGACGACCGTTTCTGGAAATGCGCGGGACCCGGGAAGGCGCGAACCGCTCCTCTGTAACCCTCCCCTCCCCCGCTCCCCCGCTCCCCCGATTCGGCTTGAGCGCTGTTGTGGACCGTTGGGCGGCCTTGCAGCCCGTCGAGTCGTACTGGTGCAGGTGCGAACCAATCCTCCAAGGCCGCGAACCAATCCTCCATAAGCGCGAACCAATCCTCCATAGCCGGCCTGTAAATCGGGCATGATTACAGGAGGAGCCATTGCCCGTCGGCGCAGCCTCGCCCATTGTCGTGGATCGGGTGGAGGAGGTGGATCGATGACCAACAACAGCGTGACACAAAGCCAAGTGGCCTCGACGCTGCAGTTGGCCCTCTGGTCTCATGAGCCGGAGCAGCAGGACGGTGACGCCCGGCAGACGAACGCCGTTGGCCTCTATGATCTGGCACCTCGTTTCGTCTTTGCGTCTGGCGAGCGCGGCGGTGAGGAACGCCGCGACAATGCCCATGTCGAGTCCGTTACACGGTCCTTCGCTTACAATGGCGAGCCCTACGTGATCACCCTTGATCCGGCCCGTGTCACGCGCAGGGTGCGCACTGATGCCGAGTACAAGACGGTGCGCATCGAGGCCCTGCCTGGAGAGCGTGAGCAAGTCGTCGAGGAGGTGATCCGCCGGTTGGCGACTGAACGCACGCGCCTGATGCTGGTCGATGGCGACAACCGACGCAATGCCAAAGTCCAGATGCGGTTTTCCTTCTACGAGATCCAGAAGGAACTGGCTCGGGTCCGACGCACGCTCAGCATCACCGAGATCAAAGAAGCGCTGCTGATCCTCAGCAAGACCTTCCTGACTATCGAGCAGCCGGCGGATCATCCGGGTGGCAGCGCGACATTGCTGCAGTCGACCGCGTTTCCGGTTGTCGCCATGCGCGGCGGCAAGGGCGTTTCTGTCCGTCTCGACGACGACGGCGAGGTTGGCGGAAACACAGAAACGTATCTGGAATTCAACCCGCTGGTCGCCAAGGCGATCATGTCGCTAAAATTCCAGAGCATCTCCTATGAGATGCTGATGAAGATCCGCAACCCAGTCTCCTGGTGGCTCTACAAGAGCCTGTCGCTGCACTACCACAACAGCGGCGATGTCGAGCCGATGGCGATCCGTGCCGGCGACATCATCACGAACAGCGGCATGAACCGCTCCAAGCGCCATCGCGATACATTGCGCGCGATCAAGGTCGCCGTGGAGGTGCTGGTGACCCAGGGTGTGCTGGCCGGCTACGAAAAGGAATCGGAGCGCGGTGCCGGCCCCGAGATCGTGGACGTCACTTACGCGCTACGTCCCTCGGAGCAGTTCCTGGAGCAGATCCGCCGCGGCAAGGCCCTCGCCGAGCAGAACGCCCGGACCCTGCGTCAATTGGCACAGCCGGAGGATCTGGATGACCAGGGCCGACCGCGTGGCCCGATCCCGATCGACCGTGTGTCGGAAAGTGCGCTCCGCCGCGACCGGCGGAGCCTGCTCAAGCGGGTCGACATGGAAGTGCCGGTGATCGACGCCGCTGCACAGGGCTGAGTCCGCATTGCAATCGCATCCACACCGCTATGCGTTGCGTATGCCGATAATGTGTCTGGTCGAGGGCCTGCGTGCGCTCTCAAGGCCGTCGATCACGACGAGGCGCGGAGTGGCTGATCATCTGCACCTACGTCTTCACCACCCAGTCGCAGCGCCGCGAATACCTGCCGCATTGCTTGACGCCATGACGTCAGGGCTGGCCCCGCTAACCGTGCCCCAGGGCTGATCGGCATGCACCTGACCGCGCCTGCCGATCCGCAGCGGAAGGGTACGTCGTCATGCCGAAGCCACTTGCCCGCAAGACCAAATATCAATCACTCCTCGCAGTCCAGAGTATCCAAGCGTGAAGAAAGATCGACGTTGCTCAACACTTCTGATACCCTTGAGAAGTATGGAATGTAGGCTAGTATCGAAATGAAAGAGATTCTAGTAATTGTTGTAGCGGCAGTGGCGATGGTGACGGCGCTTCCCACGTCTGCTCTTGATAAGGATCTTGCGCGTGCCATCTCGGCATATCAAATTGGGATCATCCGGGGCATCACCCCGGATGGGCTGATCATCAACGCGAAGATGCTCGACACCGAGATCCGGATCGCTACGGCGGCGAAGACGGTAACCGATCCGGCTGCCGCCGAAGTCGGACGGCTGACGGACAGCACGGCGGCTGTTGTCGACATTTGGCAGTCGTTCAAGGTCGGGCCCTGCAAAGGCCAAGTCTCATTAGACGAACGCGAGAAGTGTGTAGCCGATCTGAAGCGTCTCGCCGGCCTGCTGCCAGGCTTTGATTTAGCGAAGGTGTCCCCATCCTTCGCGAAAGAAGCCGAGGTCATATCGCAGGCGCTCGCCCTGCTGAACAGCCAAGCACAGCGGGCGCTGGAAATCGTGCTGAAATGAGTCCGACCGGTACGGCCGTCTGACGCCTGGGCCGCACCTCAAGCGTCAGACTGGATTGGCGTCGCTGACCATGGAGCGTCAGCCTGCCCCCCTATCTCAGATACAAAGCATCATTTGGCTTGTCAGGGGAGCACTACCGACGATTGATGCCGGCATCCCGATTTCCGAGGCCGAGATCTTCCGTACGTCGAGGAATACACGGCTGTGGAAACGCTGGAGAGCCGGCGATCGTCCCCCTACTCTCCACAGGCATTGGCTACCACGTAACCACCGGCATTCTCCGCTGACGTTCTTCGGCACCAAGGCCAGCCCCCAAGGCTGGCCTTTGACCCGCTACCTGTTCCGAAAGCGGTTCTGATAACGCCCTGCCCGGCACCGAGCGTTACAAGGCCGCGCCCCCCGTTACCGACCTTCGAGGTCGCGACTCTGCGCGTGTAACGCCCTGCCCGCCCCGGGACCAGCAGCGGCACTACCTCATACGCCTCCGACATGCCGAGAGCAGAACAAGGCAGCACATCGGGTAACGCTCGCGGAAAGCGCAGTGGTCGCGACCCCGGTCGGGACCGCCGGTCAAGACCACGTCTCCGGTTCCCTGAAACCCGTAAACAGCAAGGCTTTCAGCCCAACTGCAGGTGCGTCCGCTTTTCGGGCGGCTCGATGATTTTTTCAAAAACCGGTCGGCATTATGCAAGGCCAGTTCTGGGCGCCTAGAAAGGGGAAACCATGGCCAAAAAATCCACGACCGATACTACCGAACCAAAGCGCTCGAGGAACGCCGAACGGATGGCGATGCGCCGCGCCAGGCGGAAGAGCGCCGGTTTCAGACCGTACCAGATTCACCTGACGGCTGCGGCCTGCAGCGCAGCCGATGATCTGGCCGGCTGCATGACCGGGGGGCTCGACACGGTCGCGACCGCGCCACACCTTGCGCAGGTGCTGGAGGATCTACTGCCGGCCCTGGACGAGAGCGACGTGGTCAGCCTTGCCCAGCAGCAGGGCGTGGATGGCAAGCCTGTGTCGCCGAGCGCGGCCGCGGCGCTCATTCTGGCGACCTTCGGGCCGGTAGCAGCAAGGTCTGGACTGATGGGTCGGATCGCTGCGCTTGGTCCCGACCAGGGTCGGGACCGTCAGACCGAGATGCTCTTGGCTGCGTTGGAGATCGGGTTGTCGATTGTCGAGCGACCTTCCATCGCCGAATGCCTGGAGGCCGCCCAGGCGCCGGAGGAGGGCAGGAGGGATGTGGTCGGAGAAACCATCACGAGGCTTCGCTTTGTCGAGGTGCTTGAGAAGGCGGGCACTCTTGCCGGAATCATGCGCGCTCCGAGTCCGGGAGCGGCGGTCAAGGATGCGCTATCACTCCAGCAGCATCTCACGCCAATGATCGGCTCGAGGGAGGTGGGCGCGATGGCCAACCTGCTCTGGCGGGACCACTCGCTGGCTGCCCGTCAGCGGCTCGTCGCGCATGTTGCCGAAGAGTCTATCACCGCCCTCTTCCGCAGTCTAAGAGGCATGCCTCAGGCACGAGAAAACGTTGCGGAGGCTAAGACATTGCGTGCTGTGTTCGATTCGCTCGAACTTGCTGTCGCCGCCGTTCCGCGCTCGGGCGACCACCCGTTGGCGAATCTCAAGGGCGCCTTTCTAGAAGCCGCGAACCAAGCAAAACGGGAAGGTCGAGTGGGTTCGACCGAGCAGTACCTGCAGGAAACCCTGTGTCGTGCTGTCGGTCTTCCACTGCCGGTGGCTGCGTCGATGGCAGGAGCGCCGAAGCCAGTGGGCGCCCTACCGGCTCTACCGGCGGCAAATGTCGAGGCCGAGGAGATCGGAGACGATAGTCAAAAGCAATCCTCCGGCATCGGCTTGTCAGCCTGGAAAGGCTTGCTCCGCTGGTGAGCGGCCCTCTTTTCCGGTTCATCGAACGGGGAGGGGCTTGGGTTGTTGTGCCATGGCCTTAAGCAACGGCTCCACGCTGCGCCACCTCGAGCCATCCAGGACGCCATACACGCCAGTGAGGGCCTGGATCTGGACCACGGCCTTTGGCGGAAAAATGGCGCCGAAGTACCTGCAGCGTGTCGCATCCCGCCACGTCAGGTCCAAAACGCGACCTGCAGAATCGATGCACCAAGCATGCTCGATGGGGAAACCTATGTCAGGATCGTAACCGTAGCCTTCGACATACCGCAGGTCTGGCTGCGTTTGTACGGTCTTCCAAGCATTCGTGAAGCAGTCTGATAGCGCTCCATGCATGATGGAGGTAGGTAACGGAACGGGAGCCCAGGACTGGCCATGGTTCAGTAGGTAGGCCATCGGCGTCCGCCAGTGAAGTGAGCGCCTGCCGTTATGGGCGTTCTGGATTAAGGGCACCATTGCAGCCACGAAATCGCGCTCGACATCGTCGGTCGAGAGTGCAAGCAGCCGATCAGTTTCTGTCATGCCATGCCCCTGGAAAACTCTTCGGTCTTCGCCATTCGTTAGGTTGAAAGGGCAGGGCACCGGAAACTTGGTGCCCGTGAGATGGCGGTAACGTTGCTAATTGCAACGCTGGCCAAAGCGCTCCCGCTGTCGCCGCGGTGTTGCAATTAGCACCACCCGGCCCATGCTGCAGATCATCCTATCGGCTCGTCAACGAGCAGGGCATCGATGGCGTCCCGCATTTCCCGGAGCATCGTGCGGTCCGTATCGGCCAACGGCTTGCCGGTCGGCTCTGTCCGCAGGGAGACCAAGGCATCGCGCGTCGTTAGAACGCTTCGGGCGATGCGCTTCGGTAGGGTCGAGTGTGCGATCTCGGCAGGGTCCTCGGAAGAGCGTCGTGCCTTCGTCTTCGGTGCCTTGGTGCCTTCCCCAGGCTCGAACTGGGCGCCGGCATAGGTGCGCTTCGCTCTTTCCCAGGCGGCGGTTTGGGCCGTGTCGTCCTTCAGGCCGGCGATGTCCCTCAGCACCTTCATCGGGACCTGGACCTGGAGGTATTCCTCGCGGATCCGGGCAGGCAGATCGAGAATTTTCAAGGTCCTTGAGACCTCCGACTTCGCGATGCCGAAATGCTTGCTGATGTCGCCTTGCGACCAGCCCCGCGTCTCCATGATGCGGGCGAAGCCATCCGCGGTCTCGAAGGGGCTGAGGTCGGAGCGAAGCAGGTTCTCGACGAGCGCGATCTCGTCGGCAGGCGCATCTGCATCAAGAACGACGGCGGTAACGGTCGGTTGGCTCAATGCGCGGACAGCGCGCAGGCGCCGCTCACCGTAGGCGAGTTGGTACAGCCCATTGGGGAGCGGCTTCACGCCGATCGGCTCAAGCAAGCCATAACGCTCGATGGACTCCGTGAGCGCCGTCAACTCGGCCTTGTCGAAATCGCGACGCGGCTGGTCGGGGTTCGTGGCGATCGAGTCCACCTCGACCTGGGCTGTGCGGCCGTTCCGGTTCTGAAACGAGACGGGGAGGGCGCTCTCCCCAACAGGCTTGTTCTCGCGGCCTTCGCGCAGGGCGCCCAGCATCGCGCTGTTGGTCCGTCCGAGTTTACGCGACATGGGCAACCTCGCTCATACGGAGGCCGAAGCGCTTGGTGCGCTCGGCTACAAGGGCATCGGCGACGGTACGCAAGGAATCGGCGCCGGCGGCGTTCGACACCGCGCTCACGGCCGCCTGCCCGGCCGCGAACGCTTGGCTATAGACCGTGGCGCGCGGAAGCGGATCGAAGATCCGCGTGGTTCCCGAATACGCTTTCTGCAGTTCCAGCAGCGACTCCCGATCCTGGGTGAGGCGTTGGTTGAACATCGTCGGCAGGATCCCGAGCACCGTCAGCGTCGACTGGACGGTATCACGGATGTCCGAGATCGATTCCAGTATGTACTCAATGCCGAGTACCGACATAAGTTCGGTCTGGCAGGGGATGAGGACGGTGTCGGATGCTGTCAGGCTATTCATGGTCATCTGCGCCAAGTGCGGCGGAGTATCGATCACGACGAAGTCGTAGGTTTCGCGGAGCGGAGCGAGGGCCTTGCGAAGCGTGAAGATGCCGGTGACTTGTCCTTGCAGTTCACCCTCCACCTTGGCCAGCCGGATGCTCGACGGCACGATGTCGAGGCCGGTGTCTTCCACGCTCAGCACGACATCGGCGAGGGTGGTTTCCTTCCGGAGTACGGCGTCGAGCGTGCGACCCTGGCGGTGCAGGTCGATTGCGTTGAAGCCAAGGTGGATCGTGGCACTGGCCTGGGGATCGGCGTCGATCAGCAACACCTTATGCCCGCTCTGGGCGAGCATGGTCGCGGTATTCACACTGGTCGTCGTTTTACCTACACCGCCTTTCTGGTTGCTGACGGAAACGACCAAGGCAGGGCCGTGCTTCACGCCGAGGCCGGCGATCTCGCGATGTAGCAGATCGACCACGATCTGCGGCGGCTTGTCGGATCCGCGCTCCCAGCCGCTGACCTTCTGCTTGTCGTAGCGGCGATTGAGCCGTTCGTTGAGCCATGCCGCGAATTCGGGCTGGCTTAAGCCAAGGCGCTCGCGGAACGCCTTCACATTATCCCCTAGCAAGCCCGGCTCCGATCAAAAGTGACGTTTGAACCTTGGATACAGGTAGCGCCCACATTCGTCAAGAAACGGCTGTGATGGCTGAAACCGACTACCCGCCATGGGCGCATCTGCGAATGCCTGCATCCTGAGCGAAGGAGTAGTGAAAGAGGGAAGGGGTGTTGCAAATAGCAACAGCGTCACGACAGCAGATACGGTTGAGGATCGACCCGCTCCTGTTCCAGGAGTAGGAGCGGGTCAAGAATGACACGATGATAGCGTGGCCGTTGATGCGATCGAAACCAACGACGTTTTCGATGGTGGTGAGGAAGGGTGAGCCGAAGCCCGCCCCTCATTCCTTAGAACCAATCCCAGTTCACAGAACGGCACCGGACCGGGAGCACAATGTTGTCATCGCCACAGGCGAGAGCCCGATGGATGGCGCTGCGGTCGGCGTACCGGTTTCGGGCGTTGTAGGTCCGCCGAAAGTGGGCTGGAGCACTGCGCTCGCCGGGCCGGCTTTCGCGGTGGAAGTACGCAATCAGGTGGAGGACGACTAGGCTCTCATCGATGGCAGTGGCATCACGGCGGAAGCGGCGGCCTCCGATCCGCCAGCCCTTCTCTACGTAGCGCTTCCAATTCGGTTCATCCTCGCCATGTTCCCACGGCTGAAAATACCAGTCGATCTCACGCTGGCGCTGGATGACGTCGCGTCGGCGACGGAAGGTACGGGACATTGATTGTGCTCCTTCATTGTGCACAATCGGTCGTCCCAATGGATTGTCTTTAGCAGCATCTGTTGCCATCCCTAATCAAAGCCGAACCCGACTGCTCTATCGGACCGGTCCATCCCATAAGGGACGGTTGCGGAACAGTGTGCCACTGGTGACTGCGTCGGCAAGCGGCTTCTCCATGTCCGGGAGGAGCGAGCCGCCGAGAAAAACACCCCGGTCGGTCCGCTTCCGGTGTTGCTATCCGACTGGTGTCTTGTCGCGCCCTGCGTAAGATCAGCCGATAAGTGAACGGTGGTTGGGGGGACATGGAGTTAAGGGTCCTGTCACAGCAAGCCGTGCTCGACGGCGGATTCGAGGGCGCCGACGCGATCGTGT
This sequence comes from Azospirillum thiophilum, assembly GCF_001305595.1. NCBI lineage: Bacteria > Pseudomonadati > Pseudomonadota > Alphaproteobacteria > Rhodospirillales > Azospirillaceae > Azospirillum > Azospirillum thiophilum. The sequence continues at coordinate 39,860 of NZ_CP012408.1, read as the reverse complement.
CCATCCGCGGAACTGCATCCGACATTTCAGTGGCGGATCTCGACCTCGCCTGTGCACAGGCGACGCTCGGCGATGTCGATGCCCTTCTGGCGCTACTGTTCGACGACATCGCGATTCCCGTCTACGGTTCTTTCCGAGGTCCGACCATGGACGACGTCTCCGCCGTCATTGAGTTCGGTCGGCGGATACGGGAGCAGAAGCCGGAGGGCAGGGTGGTGGTCCACTGTCTCCACGGCGTCTCATGGAGTGCCGCCATGGCTTTGACGCTGATCGCTGACGACCTGGGATCCGGTGAGGAGGAAACGGTACAGCGGCTCCTGGCGCAGGACGTGGAAGGGCGCATGCACCCCAACCCGCTGATCGTCAGCATGGCCAATGCCGCCTTGTTTCGATACGGCGCCTTGGACGCTGCCCTGGCGGCCGCCAGTTCGCGCTACGTCAAGTGGCGCACCTTCTGGCGTGAAGCGGCGACCGATCCCGCTGGCCACTGGGAGCGGTCCCGAAAGGCGCGCTTCCTCCGGCGGACTCCAGAATGACACCAGCCGGCTGGCGTCGAGTGCAGCGGCCTACAGGTAGCAGCAGTATGTCACGACTTTCGCGCGAGCCGGCCAAGTCGCCAGCCATCCGATCCTGACCAGTCGACGCCGCAGTGCGACCCGTCCGCTCAGGCCAAGCCGGATGGTAGCCGCGCGCTGGTCGATCTCGTTGCAAACGAGGGCGGCCGCCACACCCACCTCGTGCAAGAACGGCTTATCCTGTCCGCAGCCCCGGATAGGCACTGATCGCAAGAGTGGCAGAGCGATGCCGCTCGTCGGAGCAACAGTTTTCGGCTTCGACTTCAACGGCACCAAGTTCCGCTTGTAGGCCGGTTTCTTGGCGAATAGGTCCTGGCCGCAGTAATCGGCGAAGGCAATCGCCTCCGCCTCCGCCGGAAACTCGATCCGCAGGATGTGGTCATAAAGGTCGAACACATCTTCCTTCTTCCTGGCGCCGAAGACCTCATAATCGAACATCGTCGATCGGTGCGACGCTGTAGGCGCGACGTCGGGGAGCCAAGCGGCGAACCGTTCCAGCCGATCCGTGAAGCCGATCACCGCGAGGTGGATCACGGCGCCGGACCGCGTCAGGGCAAAGTCGGGGAAGATCTCCTTCAATCCGTTGGGCATGGTGTGGTCCAGGTAGGGGCGAGGGAAGGCATTTGAGAAACTAGCAGATCCATCTGCCCCTGATCTGCAATTGGAGGTCCAGAGGCTTTCTCCCGGTTGCGGTTGAAATAAAAGGAACGACCTGTATTATCGGGTAATGATATAGTTAAGGTGACGACGCCTCAACGTGCCACCGCGAAGTAATTGTCACAAATGCGCTTGCCATCGGCTTGCATGCACATGGCGTTGTTCGTTTCCGACCACGGCGTACCGTCGAGAGTACAATATAGTGCGCTAACAGACCGCGTTTCCTTTGGGTTGATATAAAGGCTTCCTTGAGCGCTGTAGCCATGGATATTGATAGAACCTTTGACCATCGCGCAATGGGTATTGCTTGCGGTTGCTTCCGCGACTTCTGAATATGCCAGATCACCAATCCCTTGGGGGGAGCCGTGGGAAACTCTGTATTTCTCCTGCCGGCGCAGGGCTGTGTACGCAGCCTGGCTCATCGTGACCGCAAGCCCTCGTGCTACCTGATCGGGGACCTTGAGCCGTGCGTTCAGGACGGCGGCCCGATCGTTGATGGTTGCGCGCCGGCTCTCCTGTATGATGGTCTGGTTGGTGTCTTCGATTTTGAGAACGTTCATGTATTCGGGTTTAGTAAGAGCGTCGAGCAGTTCCGTGTCCTTCATGATCTGATGAATCAGGTCGTGATCGATTCCACGGTTCGTCCCACTTGCCATGCCGAGGGTCATAGCGGCCGCAAGGACGTTCTTTCCAATGCTCCGGCCAACGTTAACCTTAGTTAGTCGACTGTTGCACGCATCATACTGCGTATGCTTATCCAACAATGGACTGCACTCGATTTCATTGACTGACGGCTTATAGCCCATATTGGTCTCAAACGCAGGCTCGATCGACTTGCGATCACGCCTTACCCAGAGGATTTCATTCTCCTCCTTCCAGCGTCGTTCTGGCTTGGCCGTGACCTCAACGATTTTCCATTTTCCGTCTTGTTCGGTCACCTGAACAAACCAGCCATTCCCTTGATGGATAGCACCATTATATCCGATGCTTACCTTTTCTCCGGTGGCTGTCTGCACGGCTTTTGGAGCCGTGCTCGCGCAACCGCTTGTCACGAGAACAGCCGCCACCAGGAGAGAAAGCCGAAAACGCATGAATTTTCTCGCCAGAAGAGTTTCTGACCTCATGCTTATCAAAGTACCCCGTTCAAGATCAATCATAGCGGAATTGCATATTCAGGTATGTATCCGCACGCGCTTCATCTTGCTATGCGATTCTCTTAAACGCTGTTCCTGGCCACACCGGATAAGATGACAGAACCATCTTTGGACGAATCGCCAGCAGATGAGGCTGACGGCTATTTTATGGAATGCGGTGAAGATGTCGGCGTGGCGTTCGTATCGGACGGCGATGCGACGGAAGCGCGCGAACCAGGCGAGCGTCCGCTGGACCACTTATTGGTGTCGGCCGAGGCGCTCCCTGCTTTCGATGCCACGCCGGGCGATGCGCAGGATGATCGCTCCCCGGCACAGTACCCGCCGGCAGTGGGCGAAGCCGTAGCCCTTGTCGGCGTTCAGTTTGGCCGGCCCACGCATTGGCGGATCGCAGGCACGGCATCGACCAGCGCCTCCAGGAATTGGCTGTCATGCCGGTTGGCCGGCGAGATTTTCAGGGCGAGGGGGATGCCGTTGGCATCGACGAGGATGTGCCGCTTGGAACCCGGCCTGCCGCTGTCCGTCGGGTTCAGCCCGGTCTCCTCGCCCCCTTTTGCTGGAACGCTGACGCTGTCCATCGCCGCGCGATCCCAGTTGATGGCGTTGGCATAGCCGAACCGGTCGAGCAGCACGCGATGCAGCCGCTCCCAGACGCCGGCTTCGTGCCATTCGTGCAGCCGGCGCCAACAGGTCATGCCCGAACCACATCCCATCTCAATGCCCAACAGTTCCCACGGAATGCCGGAGCGCAACACGAACAGGATGTCGGTCAGGGTCACTTGGTTGTCCAGCCGAGACCGCCCCCCTTCAGTTTGGCGGCTCCGGTGGGAGTAACGGTTCAATCACGGCCCAAAAGGGCGTCGGAGACGAGAGGTGCAGCCATCCCCCTCTCAACAGCCCAAACGCCGTTTTGTCAGGTGCTCTTAACCGGAGACGCTGGTGCGCTCGCCTCCTGTGGCAGAAGGGATTTCCACCCGAACTCTGCCGGTACGCGTCGAATAAGCCAGGAGGGCTCACGTTGGAGCACAAGGTCGTTCTGGAGCAGCAGAGCGATCAACTCCTGGCCGCGAAGCCTGCCGACGGCTGGAAAGCGGGACATGAAGTCCTGACGTTTGATTCCTGTTTCATCGACCGCGGGGATGAAGTCCGCAAGCCTCTCCACAGGCGGCACGGGATATTTCATGAGTTGTCCGACGCCCAATCCGGCTTCGTCGGCCAGCAAATATCCCCATCCATTCGCCTTGCAATAGCGCCTGCCGGCAACCGCCTTTCTCAGCGTATCGATGGTGCATATTTCAAGAGCCGACTTCACCTCAACGACCAGCACCCTACCGTCGTTCATCCGCAGCATCAGATCCGGATAATAGACACGCTCGCTCCCGAGCGCGCGGTAGGAGATGGCCAAGGGCTGGACACGGTACCAGTCCACCGTCGAGGCGGAGTCGATTTGCTCGATGTACGCTCGCTCAGCCTTGGATTCATGTGGAACGAGGTTGTATCCGTCGCGCTTACTGCGAAACCGCCCGACTTTGCTCCCCGATATGCCGACGCCCAACGCGCGCCTGTTCAGCGACTCACGAGGAAGACGCAGGCATCGGAAGGAGTGTTTATGGTCGAGCCTTGGAATGTCCCGAGCGGGCTTCTCGCCAGCGGGAGGAACCGTTGGAGGGTGATCACTATCGGGAAACCATGCCTGGGACAGTAATCGCTCAACGAATTGCTCGGGCGTTCGTGGAGAGAGGTGAGTGGAGCCGGTCCGGATTTCGGCTGAAACGCTGGAGGCAAGTGTGGAGAAGGAATTTTTGCCGACGGACTTTTCGGACATGATCTGCAGGACGAAGCGGACCTGCATAGCCGGATTCGATGCCGGCTTTCCTTTGTACAGCCAGTCGAACAGAGCCTTCGCGAGATCACGATCCACCGTGATTTCACTACGCATTTCTGCAATCAATCCCGCTTCGGTCGTTTTTCGAAACTTGATCTTATGGCGTAACTTCCTGCGACCTTCACTTAGCGAACTTTTTACCCTACCTGGCTTGACCTCAAGCATTCGCGCCACCGCCGCCATGGTTCTTACGGCACCTTTTTCAGGAAGGCCGAGATACAGGCGGATGATTGATCGCGTCTCCTGCGGCTCGATTTCTTCTAGCAGGACGTTGAGAGCGGCGAAGAATTGATCAAAATTCATTAGCAAAATCGTCGATCCGTCGGGCAGCATCAAACGCGAGAGAGAGCCATATTGCCGACTGATTTTGGCATTGTCACCATTCGATTCATCCATGGGTTGCGTCAAATTCGGTTCTATTCCCAATCATCGCGGATGGAGCAGAAGTTCTCCATCAATCGCAAGCAGACTCGAAAGCATTAACTGGTGTCGATGGCGGAGCCAGTGCCTTTCCGTTTCGAGACCGACCAAGTGATGGGAACCGCCATCCTTGGTCCTAAAGGGCTCGCAGGCAAGCGGCAGACCCGGCTGCGCGAAACCTCAACCGCCGTGCGGCTGTTGAACCCGAGGTAGCACCCAGATCATGCAGGCATCCTCCTGGATCTGGAGCGGGAGGTCAGCCATGGCCGCTTCAACGATCGAACAAACAGGCAGGCACAGTCTGGTGCGGCAAAAGCGCCAAGCCGTTCTGGCGCAGATCCTCAGTGCGTTGGAAGCGCTGCAGAGGGCGGGCGTAGCGGCGCGCGTGATCATGCCCCTGTGGGACGACCAGCCGGTCGAGTTTCTGGCGGACGCGCCAACCATGCCGGTCAAGGCCCTCGTCGCGCGCCTGTTGAAGCGAGGTATGGGCACCGTCATGCACGACGTCATCTTCGTGGGCGACCTGGAGCCGGACCATCTGGCTGCTCTGCAGGCAAAGTCGCAGGACCTGGATGCGCTGCGCCAGCAACGGCGGGACGCGGCGTGACCGGCCGGCCGCTGAAGCGGTAAAGTGGACAGCCAGCCAAGGGCGGTTGACCAAAGCGAGCCGAACCCCCACCAAAGGAATCTGCGATGGACCTGCACCCAGCCCTTTCTCCCGGCCGCACCGCCGTCATCACCGGAGCGGCCAGCGGCATAGGGCTCGCCATCACCTGCCCTCCCGGCGACACCGCCTACAACACCAGCAAGGCCGGGGTTAAGGTGGTCACCGAGGCGTTGGCTCACGAACTGCGCAACACGGACGGGTGCCAAGTCACCGCACACCTGCTGATCCCCGGCTTCGTGTACACCGGCCTCACCCGCGCGCGCGGAGTGACCGAAAAGCCCGCCGGCGCCTGGACGGCGGAACAGGTCGTCGATTTCATGCTGCCCACCATGGCGGCCGGAGACTTCTACATCCTGTACCCGGACAACGACGTCACGCGCGAGATGGATAACCGGCGCATCCGTTGGGCTGCCGAGGACATCGTCCGCAACCGGCCGCCGCTCTCCCGCTGGCATCCAGATTTCCAGGATGCCTTTGGCGCCTACATGGCTGCCGATAATCCGCAGGAGTGAGGCTCGCATCGGTGGGGCTGCATCTCCGTCACACGCGATCCAATGGCGCCGCTGAAGGTGGGAAAAAGCGTGGTGGTGCCGACCGACAATCTTTCAGTAGCGGTAGGCACCGCCGAACAGGTCCCCAAGCGCACGGCGCAAGAGGATGGTGACGCGGAAACGCCGGCGATGCTCTTCGCGGTCGTGGAGCATGTGGCACCGCTGGCAGAGCGCCACCAAGTTGGCCGAGCGGTTGTTGGTCGGATCATGGTCCTTGTGACAGGCCGCCAGGATCACCCGTGTCCGTTTCATCGTGACCGCCTCGACGATGTCAGGCCAAGGCGCTTGGTGACCATGGCTGTCGCGCCAAGTGCCGACATCGCTGTCGTACCAGCGGCCGTCCGGCAGGCACCTGACTTCGCGGCCGTGAGGGCGGGCGCAGTGCTGGCACCGCCCCTCCGCCACTACGAACCGGATACGCTGGCTGATCTGTGGCCAGTCGATCGGATACAAGAAGCGGTAGCGTCTCTGGATCGGCATGCGCCATATATAGCATAGAACGGCATTTGAGGTGAATGCTGTTGATTGGCTTGTGACGGTCACTTTGAAGAACCGACAGCGTGGCTGATAAGGGGATACCTAGTCCAGACGCTTGGTCGAGGGGCGACATTGACTCCGCGGGAACAACCTGTAGCATTATCCAAAGGGGAGCGTCAAACGGGGGTGGATGTGGACCGAGCGGGCAATAGTGCGGTGGCGTTGATGATAGGCGCCAGCGTTCTGGTCGGTGGATGCAACGCCCAAAACGCGAAGGAGGCCGGCGGTGCTTTTGGCACCGTGTTGGGCGTGGTTGTCGGCGCCGCGATCGGCGGCAACAGCGACATGGGAGCAGCCGGCGGTGCCCTCTTCGGTGGTGTGGCAGGCTTCATCGCCGGCTCCCTGGTGGGCCAGATCATCGATGACGTCGACCGGGCCAAGCAGCAGGAAGCCACGCAGGCGGCGCTGAACGACGGCACGACGATGCACTGGGCGAGCCCGAAGAACTCCGGCGTCTACGGCCGGACGGAGATCGTCAGCACGCGAACCGTGCCGATCGGCTCGGCGGCAACAGCCGGCACGCAGACGGTCAAGATGCCGATCTCCGAGACGCCTTACCATGGTCCCGTGGTCTACTGTGATCCGCAGAACGGAAAGCCGTACCGTCTGGAAGCCCCCCGGTGTCCAGGCAATGGCGGGGTCGTCGAGATCTCGGCAGCGAGATACGCCGCCATGGTTCCCGATGCGATGCCTTCGATCCGGAAAGCCGAGACGGAAAAGCCGACAAGGAAGGAGAAAGTCCAAACCGCTTCGCTTCCATCGGACATGCCGCTGAAGCCAGCACCAGCCTCCCAACCGTTGGCCGTAGCGCCGATGGAAACGGTCTGCCGCATTGCCCGCGAGGTGGTGTGGATCGAAGGGAAAGAGCAGGTCGATCAGGTCGAGTATTGCCGCGCGCCAGGCGCCTCGGCTTGGCAAAAGAAGGCGGCATGAGGTCGAGCATCGTCCCGTTGGCTGCGCTGCTGTCCAGCGTCCTATCGGTGCCAGCGAGCGCCATAAACCTGGAGCAGCGGTCGGCGGCTGGGCAGAGCATCCTCTGGGTCACCGGCGAGTTCCTGCAGCAGGACGGGCCCAAATTCAGGCGGGCCGTGCAGCAGGCCGGACGCATCGACGAGGTATGGTTTTCCTCACCCGGCGGCAACGTCATGGCGGCGTTAGAGATCGGCCGTTTCCTGCGAAAATCGGGGCTGGCGACGCGGGTGCCGAGAGGGGCCTCCTGTGCCAGCGCTTGTACTTATGCCTTCATCGGCGGGGTGTTCCGGGCAGTCGATCCGGCCGCCAAGGTCGGCGTTCACAACAGCACCGTCAGCGGTAATGACGAATTGATCGCCAAGGTTACCCGAATGATTCGTGAAAACGGAGCCGCCGGGGCTTACGCCGTCGTTAACATCGTCGAGCGCGCAGCCGCATCGATTGCGGCGGAACAATCTCGTTACCTGATGGAGATGACGGTGTCGTCGGAGTTGATGCGACCGATCACCGACACCTTGAGCGTCGACATGCATTGGCTGACGCCGGCGGAACTCCGACGCTACAATGTCGTGAACGAATAGGCGCTGTTGGGTCAGAGCCTCTGCTCCGACTTGCCCTCTATCATCACATCTATCGGCCGATGAGAGCCTCGACTTGTGGGGCCGTAACAGCCTGCTTCGAAAGTGGCGCTGATGGTGCGATGGTCGAAGGCCTCGGCTGTTGAGAGTGAACCCCACTGCGGGTGGCTGCCGATGTGGACGCCCGAAAACCGCCGGCTAGTTGGTGCTTACGGCGCCGGCTAGGCTTTGAGCGATGACCAGTACCGCCTGATCGAACCGTTGATCCCACCGGTGAAACCCGGCGGTCGTCCTCGCAGCACGGACGGACATGCGACGATCGCTGGATGCGCTGTTCTACGTCGTGCAGACCGGTTGCCAATGGCGCCACCTTCCACCGCCGCCGGCCTATCGATACTTCCGGGCTTTTCTGGAAGCCGGCGTGTGGGAGAGCCTGCGCCATCACTTGGTGGTGATGCTGTGCGAGCAAGAGGGCCGCGCTCCTACCCCGACCGCCGCCATCATCGACACCCAGAGCGTCAAGACGACGTAAAAGGTGGCTCCCGAGGCTTTGACGCGGCCAAGAAGGTCAAGGGCCGCAAGCGTCACATCGCTGTCGATACCTCGGGCTTCCTGCTCGGCATCATCTTCCATGCCGCCGACACTCAGGACGCCGATAGCGCCGTAGCGTTGCTGACACGGATCAAGCGGCTCTACTGCTGGCTGCGTGCGATCTTCGCCGACAGCATCTACAATCGGATGCCGGTCATCCTCGCCTGCTTCCTGCTCGGGCTGACGCTGATCATCTTCCGGCGCGTTGCTGGTGGCGGCTTCATCCTCGTTCCCCGCCGCTGGATGGTCGAACGTTCCTTCGGATGGTTCGGAAGATGGCGACGCTTGTCCAAGGATTACGAGGAACGAACCGACGTTGCAGAGGCCATGGTCACTTTTGCTGCCATCAGGATCATGCTGCACCGCCTCGTCCACCCAAACCGCAAGCACCTCCCGTCACCTGGCTTTTGAAACGGACTGTCAGGCCGCCAAGCAGGTACGGGTACTTGGGATGCTCGGGCGCGGGCTTGCTGGTGTTGGGGCGTTGATAGATCGCCACCAGCCCCATGCATTCATAGAAGCATCAGTGTGCAGCGGCTTGGTTTCATCATAGTGATCGTTGTTGAGGAATACACTTTTTATTCTCTGTTCACCCACCGATATTGAGCCCACCCCAAACGAAAATCATAATTGATGACGTCGAAAGTCAGGATACCCGGAACCGGCACGTTGTTATGTAGGCTCTTCGATTTTGGCCGGAACTAGCGGTGGCCCAGGACGATCTCTGATCAATTTCCTGCCTGGGTCCTCAGGAATCCGGAGCAGAAGGAGGGCTTTTGATCCAGACCGGAGCGTTCCTAAGCCGAGTCAACAAAAGTTTCGCCAGACCGTCGCCGACATAGTTGAAGTAATGGCCTCCGAACGCCGCGTGAGCATCCAGGAATTTGCCGCGGGCGATGGTCGCATGCAGTAGCGGGACGACATTGGTCACGTCGGGGTCGAATGCGGCGATGGCGTCATCGAATGCTCGCCTTAAATTCCCTAGTCCCCAATGCTTACAAGGGTAGGCAGGAGTGATGTTGAGCGCGCGCCGGACAAACTCGAATGAAAACTGGCCGAAGGCAAGTACGAGCCCGGGCTGAAAACTCTGTAGGTCTGTTCTCAACCCTTCAAGTGGAGATAACAGTTCCCTGTTCGTCCAGTCCAAAGCGGTCGGCCGCGGCTTTACCGCGGCGTCTGCGACAGCATTGCGAACGAACAGGTTCTGGTCATCGAGGCGCAGTGCCCCACTGCGGAAAACCCGATCCTGGATGCGATCCCAGACTGGCGTCCAGATGCTGTGCCGTGTCGGGTGTCTGTCGTCGAGCGGGAACTTCAACTTCAGCGCCCATGGCCCCGGATTTGAATCGCCTATCAACCATATCGGAGAGGCGGCAGAGCCGTTGAAAGGCTTCATTGGTGCTGAATCCTGCGCAAAGCGGCTTTCCCTTCAAGGGGCTGCATTCCATGTTGCGTGCTCACGTCGTCCCCAATGTGTTTCCAACTCCAACGTGAATTTTGCGGAGGTGAGGACGGCCGTCAACATCCTGGCCCAGACACCCATTCGGCTGACGCTGGTGGAATACAGGACTGGTCCGTTGGGGAAACCGCCTCGGGAGCGGAGGAAGCAGTCTTAGCCCTGGCGCTTCTTTCCTGGCAGTGTGGCGTTATCTCGACCCATATCGTCCTATCTCGACTTGGTAAGAGCGTTGACAAACCCTTCATCCCAGTTGGCTTCGGTGGCGATGTCACGCGAATATCCGCTCGTCATCAGGCGATACGGAGACAAGCAATGGCAGACAAACAGCGGGTTCGGCGCTACCGGAATGGTGTGGTCCCGGTAAACGAAAAGAAGGTCAGGGCAGCCATCTGCCGGTTCAATGCGGCCCATCCCAACCGGGCGTTCACCAACGATGCGCTGGCGGCGGCGGTGACGGAGCGTGGTGTGTCCTGCAGCCTGAGCAACATCAAGAGTCTGCTGCGCGGCCAGCCGACCCGTAAGGAGGTCGTTGAGATCGTTGCTGACCTTCTCGGCGTTTCCGTGCACGACTTCGTCGACCTTATGGAGCGCATCAACGGGTGCGACATCAGCCTCGATCTTCGAGACCACGCCCATGAGCGCATCGTTGCGCACCTGCAGCGCTTCCGGTTGCCCTTGAAGGAGTTTCCGGAGGAGGTGCTGTTGCAGGTGGTCCAAGAGGCTGACCGCATCGCTGGACCAACCGCATCGCGGACGGTGAAGACGTTGGAAAAGGCCGACGTGCTGGATCGCGTTGCGAACGTCATCACGCAGGTGTCTGGGATGCTCCCGACTGAACGTTTCTCGGCGCTGGCCCGGCTCCGGGATCTCCTGGATGACCTGCATTCCGAGGGCGTCCACCTGCTCATTGGCCGGTATGTCGAGCGTTACTACGACGAGGATAGTCTGGAACTGATGGGCATGGGCATCGAAGCAGAACCCCAACTCCGCGCTGTTCTTGTACTGCATTTTTCCGACGCCACCGTCGAGCCGACCTTCGAGATTGATCGATCCGATGAGCCCACGTACTCGGCGCGGCTCGAGGGCCTCGACCTGGACGACAGCGCGGAAGCCAACCGACTTCTGGCCCGGCTTGAAGGTTGGAACGGGGGGCCGATCCACGCGGCGTTCGCGCCGACGCCGGCATGATCTACGCGAGAGCCAGGGAAGGGCTGTCATCCAGCAGCCCCTCCTTGCCTCCGATGGTCTTTCCGCGACAACATTGCCGTTGCCAGATGTCAGCCGCACTTCAGACATCGACTTTTCCGACCATAGAAGGCGGGGGAGCACAATCTTAACTATTGCCACCAAACCAAGACAGCATCCATTATCCAACGAACCAGAGCCGCCTACCACCTGTTGCTGCATCGCAGCCAGAGACAGAACATGCTGATCACTCCCCTCAAGGCCGAAGGGATCCACCATCGAGAAGTGGCCGGGATCGATACGCTGTCGAAGTTGCTGCCGCCACACTGGTACGGCTATGCCAACCTGGAAGCCGCCACCCCGGACACCCACCCGAAAGAGATCGATGTCGTCATCGTGCTCGACGACCGCATCGTCATCGCCGACATCAAGGAGTGGGGTGGTCAAGTCGCGTCCGATGGCCAAAAATGGTATCAGAACAACAAGGATATGGGGGCATCGCCGGTCCATAAAATCAATAATAATGCGCGCGTCCTTTCCAGCATGATAAACCGACACTTGACTCATATGCGCGTCAAGGACGCGGTGCCGCGGATCGACTCCTGTGTCATCATGGTCGGTTCAGTTGACTTCCGAAAAATTCATGAAAGAGAACGTCGTTTCGTCTTCGGTATCGACGACTTCTGCAAGATGATCGTCGACGTCGAAAAGAGAAATCGGGCGCTGACGAACCGGGGGGTAACGAAACCCGAACAAGCGCTGACCAGGAAGGGCGGTCCCTGGAAGGCGCGATTCGACCAGATTTTCTGCAGCGGAAACTACTTCAAGCCGCGCAACCGGATTTTCGATGCCTATCGCGTGGTGTCCGATGTCATCCACCGGCATGGCGAGATCTATGCCGAGTACGATGCCCAGGAGACAGAGGCCGCCGATACCAGCGGCCTGCTGCGGTACTGGGATTTTTCCAAGTGCGACCCGAAATTCTACAGTGCCGAAGGGCGCGCCGGCATCATCGGTCGCGAACGGACGGTGCTGAACCACCTCCTGGAGCGCAGCCAGGACATGGAATATGCGCTGCTCCGCCAGAAGGTCACCGACCCGGAAAAGGGGCTGCGCTACTGGGAGATCTTCGAGCGCCGGCGCCAAACCCAGCGCCTCAGCCGCTTCATGTCCGGCGAGGGCCGGACGATGGCGAAGAACGTGCGCATCGACCTCGTGCGCACCATGCTCGCCAACGCCGCTCGCATGCACGCGCTCGACGTCTCCCACTGCGACATCGGAGATCACAGCGTCTGGGTTGAATTGCCGTCCACCGTGCGCTTCTCCCACCTGTTCGCCGCCCGCATTCCCGAAGGCAGGACGATCGCCGAGGACCGGTACTCCCTGCTGGCAAAGCCAGTGTCCTATCCGGAAACGCAGTCCGGGCAGGTCAGCAGCCCCTTCGCCAAGGACGTCTTCCTGCTCGGCTGCGTCGCCCATCGGCTTCTGCTTGGCCGTGAGCCGGACGCTGTTCAAGGCGCAAGCGCGATTTGGGCCCCTGCCGCCGATTCGAACGGCTCGTTCGCCAGCCTCCACCCGTGGCTGGAACAGGCGCTGGATCCCGATGTCAGGAAACGCTTCCCCAACGCCCAGGCCATGCTGGACGCCTTCAACGTGGCGACCAAGCCGCTCCAGGCGGACGCGGAGACGCTCGAACGTCTGCATCGGTTCCGCACCCATGAAGACCTGATCGAATTCATGGAGACTTATCCATCCGTCAAGACGATTTCGTCCAGCGAACGCGGCAGGCTCTACCGTTCTGTCGAAGACGGCGATCAACTTGCGGTAAAATTGTGGAACCGTGTTAACTGGTTGGAAGAAAGGACCGACGGCTCCCGGCTCCTCGCCTTTTGCCAACGGGCCCGGGACTTGGCCGACCTCGCCCTTGACGGTATCTGCCGCATCCGGGATGTCTCCTACCTTATCGACCGCGTGGCCGTCGTGATGGATTGGGTGGAAGGCCCGTCGCTTCAGGACCTGCTAACTGCCCCGAAGGACACCGGCCCCTTGCAGGGCACGCCGGCGATCGTCGACTTTCTGCTACGCCTGATCGGCATCGTCGATGGCCTGCATGCCCAGGATCTGGCGCATGGCGATTTGTCCCCGGCCAACATCCTCTGTCCACCGAGGGATACCGCCGCCGATCCTGGCGCCACTTCCGACGGGGGGAGGGCGGCCGCGGTGACCCCGGTTCTGATCGACGTCGTCGACCTGCCCGGACCGGGGGAGGGAGAGCGCTACACCCTGGAATACGCACCGAGAGAACCCGCCACGGCTTTCCAACGCGACCGGTGCGGCGTGCTGGTGATCGCCGAGAAACTGCTGGAACGGTGCGAACTGGAACCGGAGAGCCTGGCTCCACTGGCGCAGGCATTCGGCACCTGCCGGGAAAAGGAACCCGTCTTCGCCACCTTGGCACCGCTCGCGGATGCCTTGAGCGCCTTGCGACGGCCTCGCGGGAACGGCGGGCTGCTCCTGACCATCGCCATCCCCGAAGGCGTCTCCGACGACTTCCTGCTGCGGCCGGATGCCGGCGAATACCACATCGGCGTGCGGCGCCAAGTGGGCGAGAGGATGGTGACGGTGACGGGGGCCAGCGCCCGCCTCGCCATCCATCTCACCCGCGAAGGCCGGCCCTGGCGGGTGTCTGCACTCGCGTTGTCGCAGGACGAGGTCGGCTTGGCGCAGCGTCATCGCTGCTGCGGTGTCGCGGCCACCATCCTCTTCCAGAGGGGAATGTTCACCGACCCGGAAAGCGTGCGCCCATTGCTCGATCTGCCGGAGGTCGCTGCCGAACTCCAGTCGCGCAAAGGCGGGCAGGCTGCGGATCCGGTAGCGGATGAGGAAACCGGGATCGAAGACGGGCTCGATACCGACTTCAACCTGGACGAAGAGGCCGAAGCCGCAGCGACCGGCCGACCGCCGGCCGGGACGCCGGCCGTCGATGTCGCGGGTCTGTGGCGCACGCTCATGGACGTCGAACTGGAGGACGTGGTCGAAGCGCACATCGACCATGAGGTCGACTTTTCCATCTCCCGCAAACTCATCCTGATCCGTTGCCGAATGCTGCACGGAGCCTTGGAGTTCGATGCCGACGACCGGGTCAGTGTGAAGACGCCGAACCGGCACGGCGACTGGGTCCATGTCGGGGTGCTGGATGTCGGCGCCACCCGGGGCAACCTGGCCGCGATCGACTCGCCCCGTTACCGATCCTTCGACGGTTCGAACCTGTTCGCCCTGGGGAACCGCCTGCGGTTCGAGAGCCGGAAATCCATAGAAAGCCGCAACCGACGGGAACGTGCGATCACCCGCATCCTCGGCGGCGATGCCGCCATCAAGAACCTGGTGGACCACTTCACCCACCGGGATTCCGTCTGGCCCATAAGCGTGAAGGGTGCGGCCGTGCCCGACGGCAAGTACCTCGAAGGTCGATACCGCCTCAACGAATCCCAGGTTCAAGCCTTCCAGATCCTCTGGACGACCGGCCCGCTGGGCCTTCTTCAAGGCCCGCCGGGAACGGGGAAGACGACCTTCATCGCGGCCATCATCCACCACGCGCTGACCGTGGGCGGCGCCCGTCGCATCCTTCTGGCGAGCCAAGCGCACGAAGCGGTGGACAACGCCGCCAAGGGTGTCATCGACCTTTTCGCGGAAGCCGGGGAAACCATCAGCCTGGTCCGGGTCGGGTACAAGAACGACCTGTCCGATACGGTGCGCCCCTATCATAAGGACAGCCTGGAGCAGCGCTACCGCGATGAGTTCCGCGCTCGCCTCAAGGAAAAGATCATGGTGGTTGGAGAGCGGCTCGGGCTGCGGACATCCTACCTGGAGTCCTTCCACCATCTCGTGACCGCGGTCCGGCCCGTCCTGAAGAAACTCGGCGCCCTGGCCAGCGAGCAGAAGCACGGCCCGAGGCCGGAGAATGACCGCAACCGACGGGGAAGCGGAGAACGGGCCGAACTGGAGGACACCGTGTTCCGGCTGCTCGCCAACATCGGCTTGTCGGCATACGAGATTGCCGCCGTCGGTTACCTCGCGGTTCCCCAGGTCTTCATCAACAATGACGAAAACGCAGGTCTGGAAGGGGCCAGCCAGGATGCAACCGGCCAGGATGCCGCTACCGCCGGCGATGCGGACGACCCTGAATGGGTCGCCGAGGCTCTGAACGACGAAGACTTCCCCGATGCCGAGGATGAGTTGCAGAGCGACATCCCGGTGCGCAAGAAGCAAGTCCTGGATCTTGGAGAGCCGAACACCTTCGAGGTCCTCGCCGAAGCGCTCGCCCGCAAGCAGCAAATGCCCATCATGCCGGATCAACTGCGCCGCCTGGTCTCGGCCGTCGACCTGATGGACGACTGGATCGGTCACGTCGGCTCGCGCCATCGCAACTTCGAGGAGTTTCTGGTCGGCACGCGGCAGATCGTCTGCGGCACCTGCGTTGGATTGGGCAGCCTTTCGCTCGGCCTCAAGTCCAACTTCGACCTCGTCATCATCGACGAAGCCGCCCGTTGCACGGCTGGTGAACTGGCGGTGCCGATGCAGTCCGGCAAGCGTGTCATTCTCGTCGGCGACCACATGCAACTGCCGCCCTTCCATGTGGGCGAATACGTCGCGGAGACGGCGAAGCGCATCGGCATTCCGCGGGAGGAAGTCCGTCGCAGCGATTTCGAGCGCACCTTCACGTCACCGTACGGCCGAGCCGTCGGCCAGACGCTTCGGATCCAGTACCGCATGATCGAGCCGATCGGACGCCTGGTGTCGGAGGTCTTCTACCGGGACTCGCCGCTGAAGCACGGACGGGCAGCCCCCAAGGTCCAGGAGGGGACCTGGCCCGGGAACCTGTCCAAGGCCGTGGTGTGGATCGACACGGCAAAAGCCGGCGCCCGTGCTTTCGACACCGAGGTGAAGCACTCCAAAAGCCGGCAGAACACCGCCGAGGAGCGCGCCGTCATGCGGCTGCTGCGCGATCTCGACCGGCATGAGCCCTTCCAGGCATGGCTGCAGACGAACAAGGCAGCGGACAAGCCGTTGGAATATCCGATCGGGATCATCTGCACCTACATGGCTCAGGTGAATCTGATCAAGAAGAGCCTTCTGTCGGCGAGGATCAGCCTGGCCCTGCGCGAATCGATCCGGGTCGATACGGTCGACAGTTACCAGGGCAAGGAAAACCTGATGGTGATCCTGTCGCTGGTCCGCAACAACGAAGACGGTCCGCAAGGCGACGCCGGCAAGACCATCAAGCAGGGCTTCCTGTCCCAGCCGCACCGGATCAACGTCGCCTTGTCTCGCGCCATGGACCGCCTCGTCATCGTCGGGACGTCGAAAGGCTGGCCGGCGGGAAGCCCCATGGCGGCGGTGGCAAGCAAGGCGCGCGGCTTGCAGGCGGAAGGGCTTGCCGCGTTCCACGATGCGGAGGAGAGGTAACGGACGATGTCAGAATCGGCATTCGACCCCGATTTCGGGGATCCCTTCGATGACGCGGAGGATGTTGACGGGGAAAACGACGGAGCGTTGGAACTCAACCGCCTGGATGTTCGCCTGCCGTGTCGCGTATACAGCATCCGCTACAAGGCAGCCGTTCTCAGCAATGTGCCTTTGCCCGTAGAATTTCTGCTGCGGCTGCTTTACGAGATCGATGATCTTTCGGAACCGGAAATCGGAGACTTCTTCGGGTTTTCGGTAACGGAGCGTGATTACGTCATCAATCGAGCCTATGACCTGGGATTCGTCGAACGCAAGACCGGGCGCATTCACCTGTCGGCACAGGGGCGCAGACTGTTCGATGACGGCTTCGGCCGACCTCGCATCGGGGAAGTCGAGACGACGCATGCATGGGAGACCTTCGACCTGATTTCGTTTCAGTCGGTGCGTCACCGGCCGCTTGGCAATTTCGAACGGGGCTTCCCCCTGCTGAAGGTGACGGACGAGGAAACCGTCTCGTCACCGGTGGATCGGATTCGCAAGGTCTTCCATCGGACCTTCGACGAAATCCAGGCGAACCGGAAGAACATCAACGATCCGATCAAGCATCTCTACAGCGTCGACGACGTGCAGCCCCGTGATCGGGTCTGGACCCTGGTGCCCGTCAGCGTCCGCCTGACCGAGGACAACGAAGTCAATCCGGACCTCGGTAACTGGATGTCTGCGGCGGCCCTGCGAGAGCGTTCGGACGTGGTCCGTGCCTGCACCGATCTGCTGGAGAGCACCATCGTCTCCGATGACTCTACGGAGAAGGCGTTCCGTCTCCTGGTCGAATGTGCGCCTGAACAGGTCTCTCCGTTCCAGTGGCGGGACGGCTTCAACCCGGAGGCGCTGCTTGACCGAATACGGATGCAGTCTGATGCTTCCGGCAAGGCATCGACCCTGCGTGTTGCGGGCACGATCTGGACACCGGCCAACCGGAAGCGGATCGTCGAGACGATCACCCAATGGAAGGCGGCGCAGCCCGGATCGGCGCGGCCGCCGGCCGCGATCTGGTGGAAACCCTCGATTCCCCATTGGGGATGTTCGGCGGAGATGAAGGGTCTTGTCGAGATATTGCGGAGCCAACTTCGACGCGCGGCGCCGGACGCCGGCGAGCGCGGCTCACCCATGACCAGCGCCGAGCACCGGGAGGGGGCCGATGGCTTCGAGGTGGTTCTGGTCTCCCAGAACGAGCAGGATCTCGCCCGTCGGTTTTCGATGCTGTTCGACACGATCCTCACGCATAAAGGCGGTTTGCAATCACTCCCGCCTTCGTTCGAGATGCTCCTAGTCCCTGGATGCTGCTTCGTGGCGTTGGTCCACACTCCGCTTGCCTACGGCACCGGATACCCGGTGCCCCTGGGGGTGGTTTCTCACAACCCTTCCAATGTCCGCAACGCACACCAAGTGATGATCGATCTCATTGGGAAGCGCGGGTTCAACGCAGCGCTCGGAGCACGGAACAAAGACTGGAATCTTGTCCTGGAGCAGTTGCTCACCCTCCATCCCTGACAAGAAAATTGAAGAGCGATGCCCTTCATCTTCCGCGACGATACGGACACCATCCAGCACGTCGGCTGGTGTTCTCCGGGATCCTGGCGAGACCTCAAGGACGACTGGAGGATGCTGAGGAGAGCGCGATAGGTGTTAGGCAAACAACGCTAAGGTAGAACGGGCTGAGAACACCGGGATGTGCCTTCCTGTCCGTCATCCCGTCCGGCATTCAAGTTGTCCGGAAACCCGTCAAAAGCGGATGTTGCCGGACAGTTTCCGAACTGGCCGCCAAAGGTCGGTTTCCCGGACAGTCGCGTGGGAGTCCAGCAGACAAGCCGCCGTTCCGGTTCAGTTCACCCTTCCCGTTGTTTACCTAACACCTATCGCGCTCTCCTCATCCTCGGCACGAGGCATGGCGATGCGGGGCTCCTTCCGCTCGACATCGCGGATTCGCTTCGCCGCAGCGCCGAGCGGCGTGTGCCCCTGCCATGGTTCCAGGTTCGCGATGGCGTGGCGGTGCAGACCTGCAGCCGGTGCGGAAGCGTTCTCGCGCCAACGCTGTCGGCGGAAACGTTGCAACAGCACTGGGCGGGGTCCGGGATCGGCTCCGGCCAGGCCACCTTCAGGATACATCGCTGGGTCCGCCGGGGAGAGGCGATCCTGGGCGGACCGTTGACGGTGCCTGGCCGGCCAACCCGGGATCGTATGCCGCTTGAACAGTGGTTCGCGATCGCTGCCCAGGAAGCCGGCTGATGCCGTTCAAACCCGGCAATCCCATCAACCGATGCCTCCCACAACCAGCGTTCACCGGAGAGTCCCATGTCGAGAGAGCAAACGGCCATCATAGCCTATCATGAGGCTGGTCACGCGGTGATGGCGATGGCCAACGGCTTCAGGGTGACCAGGGTGGCCTGCGTCGCGAATGCCGACAGCCAGGGACACACGGAATACGAGGTCCCCAATCCTCCAACGATGGAATCGCATAGAGGCGGGGCTCTGGTCGCGGCCGCCGGCTTGGCTGCCGATCGTCTACACGCAGAGAAACTCGGCGTCGCTCACAAGGAAGGCTCAGAAGGATACTTTGGAGATCAGGATAATGCTTCAGTTCATCTTCATGAGTTGGGGCATGATGGCCAGTTCCCACTCTATGTCGCTGTTGCCAGACATTTTCTGGGATTAGGCCATGTTTGGAAGTTCGTCGAACTTCTTGCTGAATTGCTCATGGAAACTGAAGAAATCAATGGTCGGGATTTTCTGCATGATCTCTCCCAGCAGGTTCCGAGAGTCGAACCGACGGTATTCCAAGTCATCGAGATGGCGATAGCACAGAGCGAAGGCAGGATAGGCTGACCTGCCAACTTTCGGAAGTAGACACATCCAGCCCCAGGGTTCCGGTTCTGTGTCAGATCGACATAGATGCCCACCTGTACGCCACGCCCGCTGGCAACTGGATCATGGCTGGCCGGCCCTTGACGCCAACCGCATCCAGCGTCATCGACCAATCGAAGGCCGCTTCGGCAGGTTCAGCCGCCGGGACGAACCTCGGAGTCCTCCGACATATCATTTCGGTCCTCGGCTTTGCTTTGCGCATCATGACCGCCATAGGACGCCGGCGGTTCCGGGGATGATGCTTCGCCGAGTTGCGCCTCAAATTCCTCGACCGTCGGCAGCATGTCGGACAGCGTCTCAGGAAGTGGCGAGCCGACCACGTATTCGGCCACCCCGATTGGTGTCTCGACACCGTGAAGGGCGTACTGGACGACGAGGTGGTCCTTCTCCTTGCACAGGATCAGGCCAATGCTGCGATTGTGCCCCGGCCCCTTGAGCAGATCGTCCACGGCATTCAGGTAGAAGTTCATCTTGCCGGTATGTTCCGGCTTGAACTCGCCAACCTTCAACTCGATCACGATGTGGCACATCAGTCGGGTGTGAAAGAACAGCATATCGATGTAGAATTCGCGGTCACCGACCTGCAGCGGGTACTGCGTGCCCATGAAGGCGAAGCCTTTGCCGAGTTCCAGGAGGAACTTCTTGAGGTGCTCCTGCAAACCGCGTTCGAGATCCCGTTCACGCGCTTCCGGTGCCAGCGTGAGGAAGTCGAGCAGGTAGGGATCCTTGAAGGTCTGGCGCGCCAGATCAGATTGCAGAGCCGGCAGCGTGACGCCGAAGTTGTCGGACGTGTTGCCCAGCCGCTCGCGCAGCCGGTGCTCGATCCGGTGCACCAGCATGTCACGGCTCCAACCATGCTCAATGGCGGCCGCAGCATACCAGCGGCGCGCGTCGGCATCGTTCACCTTGTCGAGGAGGACTCGATTGTGCCCCCACGGCAATCGTCCCGCAAGTTGTGGGACAATTTCTCGGTCAGGCCAGCCGGCCGCGAAGGAACGCATGTATAGCAGGTTCGTGCGCGAGAAGCCCTTCATCGTCGGGAAGGCGGTTCGCAGGTCAGCGGCCAACCGCTCGATGACCTTGGCACCCCATCCCTGTCGCTCCTGTCGGTCCAGGATCTCCCGGCCAATCTCCCAGTAGAGCACGATCAGTTCCCTGGTGGCGGCCAGCGCGGCACGCGTCTGAGCCGCCTGAACGCGTGCCTTGATGCTCTCAGCCCACTCGGCGTAGCCATCCGGCAGAACGCTCTTTGCCATGCTGTGCTCACCCTCACGCTTCGCTTTGTCCGACTATCCGCTTCGCCTTGGCATCCTGTGGGTGACATCCTCCTCATCCTTCTGGAAGAGGCTTCCCGGCTGCGGCTCCGGCAGCATCCTACCGCCGGATCCGCGACATAGCCAATTTTCGGCGCATGGCCATCAGGATCATGCCGCCGCGTCCCGCCGTTCCCAACGCTCCTTCAATTCCTGGACCGCCGCTTCGGTGAAGGTCGCCGCCTTCGGGCCGCGGTAGCGGAGCGAACATTCGTGCCGCTGGAAGGTCATGCCGGCCCGGCGCTGGGCGGAGAGCCAGTTGAAGGACCCTTCGACGATCTCCGTCTCATCGACGACCAGCGACTTGTTGTGGAAGCCAGATGTCTCCCGGACGATGGCGCCGGCGTCCGCCAGGCGCTGGAGAGCCTGGCGGTAATCATCGGGTTTCTTCCGGTTCTGCGTCGGGTCGACGTAAATGCCCACCCGCACACCACGCCCGCCGGCCGCCCGGATCAAGGCCGGAAGATTGAGGCCCTCGAAGCCCACCGCGTCCAGCGTCATGTAGGGTGAGGTGATCACGATGCGGCGCTGGGCCTGGGCGAAGGCATCGGCCAGGACCTGGAGATGGCCGTCCAGCGTGGAGATGCGTTCGATGCGCTCCTTGTCGGCCTGCCGCACGAAGGCCGGCTCGGCAAGGATGGTCGGGAACTCCGGGGTGTCGGCGATCAGGCCGAAGGTGTCCGGTCCGAGCCTGGTCCAGATCGCCTTGTCGCCGATGATGTAGAAGCGCGCCTTGGCGCGTGTGGCGGCGACGTTGAGCAGGTTCGGCTTTTCGGCCGCCCAGGCGATGCCCCGTTCCCTGGCCGGGTTGCCGCCGAGCAGCAGGATCACGGTCTGTGCCTCGCCGCCCTGGAAGGAATGCACCGTCCCAACCGAGGTCCTGATCCAATCTTCGACCACCTCGTCCGCAAGTCCGGCGAACATCTCTTCCTTGTGCTTGCGGAGCAGGGCGCGAAACTCCTCCGCGACCGAGGCGTATGGCGCGATGATGAACAGGTTGGGTGTGCCGTTCCTGTTGAGGTGCTGGGCGCGGAGCGGCTTGCCGCCGGCGTCCGTCAGGGCGGTGCCGATGTCACGGTCGAAGGCGGCGAGGCGTGCGACGATCTCCAGCGCCTTCAGGCCCTGGTCCTCGATCCAGTGCGTCGTCGGGGTCGAGGATCCCGAGATGTCGAGCCAGCAGGACGTTAGGCCGCCGGGGCCGTATTCCGGCCGCGGTCCCTTCCAGGCGCTCTCGTCCGGCGAGGGGCGGCCGAGCACCATGGAACCGCCGTAGGAGACCTGGTTGGCGATGGTGAACATGGGGTTGACGCAGCGGCGATGGACCTTCAGCGGACATCCGACCCAGACGCGGCGCTTGACCGTCACCCGGTCGCGCTTGGCGAGGAAGCCGCCGAACGGATTGACGCTGTCGGCGATGGTCTGGACCGAGGCCATGGTGGCGTCGAAACGGGGATCGCTGACGCCTTGGCGCGCCATCAATTCGCTGGAGACGGATTCCGCGATCGTGGAGACGGGTTCGATCTGCTCGGGGTCACCGACGACCATGGTGCGCCTGGCGCGCCAGATGGCCCCGGCCGCGGCTTGCGGAAGGGCTTGGCCGGCCTCGTCGATGATCAGCCAGCCGATCTGTTCCCGGCCGATGTCCTCGGCGAACATGGTCCCGACCGACGCGAAGGCGGTGGAGATGACCGGCACGACCAGGAACAGGGTGTCCCACAGATTCCGCACCGTGGCGGGATCGCTCTTGCGTACAGCCCGCAAGCCGGTCAGGTGCTGGAAGAACAGGCCGAGGTTCTCCAGGACGCGCCCTTCCGAGCAGAGCGCGAACTGCTTGTGCACCTCCAGGGCGGCGAGGAACAGGGCCTCCCGCTTGACGTCGAGTTCGTGGGAAACCCAGAGGGAGACCTTGTGGCGCTCGGCCTCGCTCAATGCGGCGAAATTCTCGGGCCTGATGAGGTCCTTCATGCCGGCGATCCGCGCTTCGGCCTTGCTCAGCGCTTCGGAAGCCATCGCATGGGCGTACATGGCCGCCCCCATCTCGCTTTTGGCCTTGGCCAAGCGGCCCTCGGCCGCCTTGACGTCTTGGGACGCCGCCTTCTGCGCTTCGCGGCAGCGTTCCAGCGCCTGGTCGGTCTCGGTGCAGCGCTGCCGGGCTGCCGCGCGCTCGGCGTCCGTGGCTTGCGCGCCCGTCCGGTTGATGAGACGGCTGAACCAGCCAGCCTCCTTGGGAAGGCGGTCGAGCGCGGCTTCAGCCCGGCGCAGCCGGTCTGCGGCGTCGTTCATCTCCGTCTCGGCGGCGGCCACGGCCTCCTTGGCCTGCTCGACCTGAGCAGTGACGTCTTGCAGGGCTAGATCGGCGATCCCGCCGGCTTCGATGGCGTCCTTGACCGCGATGGGAAGCGTCTGGAGATCCTTGAAGACCTTCAGGATGGCTTCGACCTCCGACCGGCAGACGGCGAAACGGCGGACGGCCCTGGTCCAGCCGTCCCTGGTTCCCGGTTCGTCCTTCAGCATGGACGCCAGGGTCTTGGACGCCGCGGACGGGGCGGCGCTCTTGGCGGAACCGGATTTCGGCGGCGCGCTCTGGGACGAATTCCACAGCAGTTCGGCGGCGCGGCGGCGGTTCTGGCTGTTGCCGAACGCGACGGAGATCAGCCCCCAGGCGCGGGTTTCCGGATCCGGCATGAAGTTCTGGGCGACATCGGTGAAATAGTCCAGGCCGGACAGATGTGACGGCTGGATGCTCTTGGCGTCGGGCAATTCGAGGGTGATGTTCTCGACCGCCTTGTTGTTGCTGGAGGCAACGACGATGGAGAACCCGCGCAGGCGGTCGTCGGGCGCCCAGGAGGAATAGATGTCCTTGCCGATGCGGACCTGCGGACCAGGCTGAAAGGCATCCGCGGGCTTGGCGAAGGCGGCCATGACCGCCGCGCGCTCGACGACGACCTGGGCGATGACGTCACGCAACAGGGTCGATTTTCCGGTACCTGGCGGACCGTTCACGGAGAACAGGCCGGCATCGTCGGACAGCACGTCGAAGGCGGCGTTCACCGCCACCTGCTGCATCAGCGACAGGCTGTGCCTGGCTTCGGCGGCCTGCGGATCGGTGCCGCGTGAGGGCCATTTGCCCAGCGGCAGCATGGACGGAGCCGAGAAGGCGACGGCACGGCTCTGATCGTCGGCCAGCAGGTCTTTCCGGTCGTCCTCGGGCAAGGCTGGGCCCAGATAGGCGGCCAATCCGCCACTGACCGGCTTCTTGCCGGCGTCGGCAATGACGCGCTCCAGATCGTCGAAGAAGAAGCCATTGAGCGACCCGGCGTCGGCGGGCGTGAGGGTGCCGGTCCTGTCGTTGTGGGATTGAAGCAGGATGGCGACGGTGGCGTCGTCCGGGGCTGTTCTGGGATCGATGACGGCGGCCGGCAGGCGTCCGAGGCCGGTGATGAGCACGTCGTGGGCCTTGACGATCCAGTCGCCGGAGAGCGGCATGGGCTTGTCTTCGGCATGCGGAAATGCCGCGTTGAAGGCGGCCGACAGTGTCTCCTCGGCCTTGCGGAAATCTGCGATCGTGGTGCCCAGGTCCGTGTTGCCGAGGAGGTGGGCGCATTTCCAGGCGTGGGCGGTGATCTGGAAGGAGCCGTGGACGGGGGCGCCGTCGCGGTCGACCAGGAAGGTGGCGAGGAAGCCGGTTTCCTTGCTCGGCTCCTGATAGGGGTCCGGGCTTTCCTTGATCTTGCCCTTCAGGGCGAGGACCATCTCCTTGGCGGCATCGTCGAGGTTGAGCAGGCCGATGCGGACCCGGTTGACCACCTTGACGCCGGGACGGGTGCGGAAGGCCCACTCCACGGTGTCGGTACGGTTGACGCGGGAGGTTCGCTTCCAGCGGCTTCCGCGGACATCCAGGCTTTCCTTCGGTGGTGTCATGGCCTCGACATCGAGCCAGTACGAAAGCGGCGCGAGCGAAGCAGTCATGACCAAGGACCTCCTTTCGATCAGGACGGGTCTGTTACCACCTTCGAGTGACAGGGGCAAACCAAAGCGGCTTTATGCACCCGCCGTAGTGACGGTCGCGTTGGATCTCCGGGACGTCTCCGAGCGGCCGGAAGGGCTGGTCCTGCGAATCAGGGTTTCGAAGACGAGCCAGACCGGCGACGCCAACCACATCAGCGCGCACAAGGCTATCTGGCGGGCGGGCGCCCCGAACGACCCCTGCTGCCCGGTGCGGGCTTGGGAGGAGTGGTGCGCTGTTAGGGGCACCCAGGAGCCGACGGCGCCATTGTTCGTTGGCCTCAAGAAATATGGCTGGCCGACCGACAAGCGGTTATCCGGCGAGAGCGTCGCGGACATCGTGCGGCGCCTCATCACCGCCGTGGCGCTCTCCGACGAGCCAGAAGACCGGCCCTGGCGCCGTCTCATTGAGCGCGACCGGCATGGCGACGGAACCGAGGAAGTCGTCACCGACAAGAACGGCCAACCCGTCCTGCTCGGCCGCTGGTCGGGGCATAGCCTCCGATCCGGCCTAGCGACCGAGGCCGGCCGCCATGGCCAGTCCTTGACCAGTGTCATGAAACAAACCCGGTCATACGGATCCGAAGGTTGCGGCGATCTATGTCCGCGAGGCTGAGTTGTTCCGCGACAACGTCACCGCGGCGATTTTCCGCGGCTGACCTCCCTCGCGCGGAAGATCTTCGACCGGTCCTCCTGACGACCGGTCACCCATTCGATCGCGTAAGGGCCGCGTTCACCCACCCCTTGTTCTGATCTGCCGCGCATCGGGACGGCGGTTTTCGCCTCCGCGCGACGCGGGAAACCGACACTACGGTGCCGAGGTGCCGCCTTTCACCGTCCACGATCATTCGGTAATCTCGCTGGGCGGTAAGGTGTCTGCGGGGGCATGTGGTGGCAAAGGGCAAGGGGCGGAACTCGCCGAAGAAAGGGGGGTGGCGGCCGGGAAAAAGTTCGTTCGACGAGTTGCTGAACCCTGGGCCGAAACCGGTTCGCAGCAGCGGGCGCAAAGCCCCCAAGCAGCGCAAAAAATCGGCGCAACCAACCAGCGGGTTGATCCCATCGTCTTTGTGGACGCCCATTGCCCCCGATGCCGAAAGATCGGCACGGAAGCGGCGACGGCAACAGGAAGCGGGAAAGGCGCCTGAAGGAGTCGAGCCAGCAACACCGGCGCCGCGCGCCCGCAGGATCCGCGGTGGTCCGTCGATCAACACCCTTCCACCACCACCGCTTTCTCCCCACGCGCAGAGGGAGCGGGAAAAGCGCGAGGCGTACCTAGCATGGCTTCGGGCGCAGAGAGCGGGTGTCGCAGCGGAGCCTGGCGAACAGGTTGCGCTGTTGGTTACCAGCGACGAACCGGTGCCGTCGGAAGACACCGCTGTTACGCAGCCGGTGGACGCGCCCCAGCCACTCCCTTCCGCCGCCAGCATGACCCCGGTGCCCTCAGAGCCGGCGGAGGCTGCCTACCGCACGATGCCATACCGTGGGGCGCGTGTTTCGCTGCGCCATCTTGCCGGTGACGCCGGCATTTCGAACACGACGCAGGCGAAACCGGCGAAGCCTGTGGCCAGGGCGGCTGGAACGGAGATTAAGGCCAAGAACCTGAAGGCGACGGTCGTCACGGTCCCCGGCGACCGCAGGACGCTCACGCGCCTGTCGCCCGTGCAGCGGGAGGCGTATTACCGGGACCAGGAGGCCCTGCGGATCGGCGCGAAGCGTGAGGTCAGGTGCGGTTCCGGCTGGTGCGATCTGCTGTCGTCCAGTGAAATCGTCGAGGTGAAAGAAGGCCGACACTGGCGCCATGCCCTCGGGCAGGCGCTCGCCTATAGCACATACTGGCCGGATCGGAGGCGCAGGATCCACCTGTTCGACATCGACAACGCCGTCCATCTCGCCGAGTGCGTTCGCGTTTGCGCGGCATTCGACGTGGTCGTCTCGGTGGCACAGGTCCGGCAGCGCATGGACGGGCAATAGGTTCGGCGCGAGAGCAGAAGAGTTGTTTCCGGTAAACAAGAGGGCGGCCAGTTGGCCGCCCATCTTCTCCCCGATCTTCAGGCGGCGCTTGGAAACGCCGGGGGCTTACATACTCGCTTATCAGGCCACGACCGTATCGTGTTCGCGCGCGACGGTCCTCGCCATGCGGGTTAGGGAGCAGGACGCGCCAGCGGACCTCAGCCCTTTCCGGAAGGCACCGACCGCCTCTCGATCTGGCAGCATTGATCGTGTAACGGTCAAGACGATCGCTTCGTGCGGCCGCAGACGGTGTGGATCGCCGGGCGCTTCCTCAATCACAAGCCCCCGCGAGAGCAGGAGCCAGCGCCACCGGGAGCCGTCTATGGCCGGCGCCGTTTGCCAGATCTCCAGAGCCTCGGCCGCCAGGACGGAGTGGTCGACGTCGTCAGCCAACGTGTGGAGCGCGACACGGTGCTCTCGGGCCAAGCCAAGGAGGAGGTGGTGGGCGGAGAGGGGCCCGCCGGTGTGCACGTGGATGTCGGTGCCGTGTTCACCGTTGTCGTCCATAGCCGAATCTCCTGGTTCCGGCAGCAGGATAAGGCAGAGAGGAACGAAAGGGCAACGGGGGCGGACTGGGCTTTCCGTCTTCCCCGACCACCATCAGCCGCCAGTGGAAGGCGCCACCTGACCAACGGCCCACTCCAACACTTCCGCAGGCGGAATGCCCCGGCCACGGCTGAAGTGCGGGAAGCACAACACCGGCGTCGGGGTGCCTTGAACCGCGATCTCGTATTTCCGGGCGGCTCCAGCCCGGAACACACGCGTCTGCGAGAACAGCCCGTCCTCCCGGGCCTGCGCCTCGAAGAAGGCGGCTGCGCTTGTCCGTTGCCCTGTTCCGAGCGCCACGATGGCAACCGGGCGGATGACGTCCAGAAGCCGAAGATGAGCCGCCCAACACCGTCGGGCAAGGTCGATGTATTGAGCCTTAGAGCCGGCGATCTCGTTCCAGTAGCGCTTGAAGCACAGGTTGCTGATCGGGATCTCGTAAGCCTCGTCGAGGTCCACCGATCGACCGTCAAGCAGGGTGAGGATGCGACGGATCGTCTCTGGAACCTGATCCTGCAGATCGCTCCGCCTTCCCCTTCCCCACCGTTCGGCGCGGTATTTGTGCGGCGCGCCGGCCAGCAGCGCCTCGATGTCCTGTCCGACTGTCCGTGCCTCGAGGTTTGGAAAATCCGGGATGGGCCCGGGATCCAGGCCGAGGAAGTAGATCGGTGCCGAGCGGATCGATCCGAGACGAGAGTTCACAAACTCGCCCTTGTAGGCGAGGATTTCTGGGCCGAGCCGATCACGGCAGTCTTCCACGGCACGGCGCGCGGCGAGGATGGTTCCGTCGTCAGGCGCAGGGCTCACAGCAGGCTCCGCTCGACATCCCACACCCAGGCCCCCATGGCGTAGAGCATGACCCAGGCCAGGACCAGCCCCGCGTAGAAGAGGATCCGGATTCTGGTGTCGGCGCCACGCTGCCAACAAGTCGGGACTGGAATGCCGGCAACGAACGTCCGGAAGCCGTCTTCGTCGTCGGGCACAATCTGCTGCGCGCTGGCTGGGTCGCGCAGGACGGCGATCATGCCATTGCCGTATAGGATGACCCGCGGCTGTCCAGCGACGGGATGCCGCATCCAGATGACGTCCGGCGTGTCCGTCTTCCCAAGTTCGGCCGCGTATCCACGCTGGGTCAGCGCGTGGAGCCGCTCGATCGTCGGCGGGTTGCCTTCGTCGAGGATCTCCGACAGCCCCATGCTCGTCACCGATCCCTTCGCCACGTCAGCCTCGCACCTGCCGTCCCTGCACGGCAGGCTACGATGCGACCGATGGCTTCGCAACAACGGCGAGCATGGCGGCGGCGCTGCCCCTGAAGGTGGTGATCCCTTGCGCCAGTACACACCGGGTGCCATTCTGCCGCCGGAGGTGAGCAATGACCGACATCTTGCTGCTCCTGATCTTGGCGACCCTGCTTTTTGGCAGCGCGACCGTTCTCGGGTTCTTGCACATCCTCCTGTGGGGCATCGGGGCTCTGATCGTGTTGACGATCGCCTGGGCCTTCGTCCGCGCGGTTCTGGTGGGGACGATCCAGGCGGCCGATTGCGCTGGAAAGGGGATCGGCGCGGTTGTGCACGAAGTCGGCGAGATCGCGGTGCTGGTCTGGCGCCATCCCGTCCGGGCGGGCGGCGCCGTACTGCACGGCGTCCTCCGAGTGGTGTTCGCGCCCGTCTACTACGGCCGTTACGCGATCCGGGATGCCCGGTCGGAGACTGGTTTCCAGGTGGTCATAACAGGCATCGTTCATTCGGTCGCGATGCTCTTCCTGCTGCTGATCTATGCGGCCGGCTGGATCGCCCTCGGGGGCACGGTGATGATGGCGGTGACCGGCACCGGCCAAGGCTGAAACCGAATGCCGGGCGAGAAGGTCTACACCGCGCAATCAGGCGCGATGCAGGGGATAAACATGACGGGAATGGTTGGCATCGACCACGACATGCCGATACGCACGGTCAGCGTGGACATGCCGGATCGACTGGCACGCCCCGAATGCTGGCCGCGGTCCCGCCTGCTTCCGCCAGCCGAACTCGGCGCGATCCGACGGCTGGCCAAGGAGATGGAGAGCCGCCGAGATCCATGGGAGGCACCGTTCCGCATCGTGAACGGCACTGTGGTCGCCTTCACGTCCATTGCCGGCAAAAACGGCCGGGTGCACCCACAGCCGTTTCCATGCCAGACAGCCTTCGGCGCCAGCCTCGACATTCTCATTGCGGGAAAGGCCAGCCGTATTCAGCGCCTGCAGACTCGTCTCGGGACGGCGGAATTCGAGGCGTTGAGATCTGGTCGCCTGATCATCGCGATCGAGCGCATGGGCAAGGTCGAAGGCGCCTGCGAATACGATCTCCGGGCGACGCCGGAAGCCGACGCAGCATGGACTGAGTGCGTTGGTTTCGTGGAAGGCTGTGCCGCAACGTCACCAGTGATGAACGTGCCGGAGGCGCATGCCATCGTTGCCACTTGGTCGTCGGCGTTCAGGGATTACGGCTCCCCCGATCGCAATGTCCGGATGGGGTGGGCGATGTCCCTGATGGTCCACGCGGAGACCGTGGGAGAGCGGTACGAAGACGTAAAGCATGCGACACCGACGACGCGTTTCCACCACACCCCGACACTCAACCGTCTGACGGAGGTGCTCCTGGCCACGTCGACATTCGCCGAGTTCCTGGAAAAATCGGCAATCTTGGCCGGCGACGTCCAATGTCGCCGTGATCTGGAGCGCGAACACGCGGCGCTCATTAACGACGAGAGCGCTGATGTCGCGGAGGAGCATATCGACCTTTACTGCACTGTCATGAACACGCTCGATCTTGGGCTCCGACTTCCACAGTGGACGGAGTCGGGTCGGTGTTGGACGGCCCTCGATCCGAGCACGGACGCCCTCTACCCGATCCGCATCGATCCAACGTCAATGGACGAGCACCTGGCAACGATCTTCTGGAAATGCTTGCCCCTCGCGCTGGCCATCGTTCCGCCCGGCGTCCTTGATGGTTCTGACATCCCCATCGACACAACACAGACTGAACGCGACGCTTGGGAGACGGTGCACGCCGACGACACGCCGGGAGCACTCATCGGCATCGCTGCCGACATCATCACTGAAGCCGCCATTGAGAAGCGCTGGACGATTCCACCCGGAGCGACAGTCGAGATCCGCATCGGCCCGTACGTGAGCGCGGAGTTCCACGAGGGTATCGGTGGCGTCGTCGTCATCCTGCGGACCAGCAGCCGGCTGTTTCGCGTCGCCCATATAGACCCGGAGACCGCCTACATCGATACGGTGGCCCCCAACATGGAGCACGATGACCAATCGGGTGAGGCGCTTGGTATCCTTCATGTTGTGCTGGCCTCGATCGTCCGTGATTTCTGGGTCGTCGAGGAACGGGAACGCGTCATCTCTCTCGCCGCTCCCCGAGCACCAACCGAGCGACGATCCGACCGGGACGAACCGCGCTTCGTTTATCTGCCGCGGGTGGCCTACGTCACGTCTGTGTCGGCTGACCGGGTGCGAGAGCACCTTGGGCTCAGGGATCATGGGGAGGAGGGGCAGGTCAGAGCCGGGCATATCCGTCGCTTGCCGAAAGGTTACAGAGCGAGCGCATTACAGATGGAACTCGCCCGGCGCTTCGGTCACGTCATCCCCGAGCGTCACACCTTCGTGCGGCCCCATTCCGTCCGTGGCGGATTGCGGTCGGTGGTCTACCGCAGCCGGTCCGCACTCGGTCTACTGCGCAGCGAGATGGTGCGCGTGACGACAGCCTTCCCGGAGTGGTTCGCGTTCGAACGCGACGTTGGCCGTTGGATGGAGCGCCAAGGTTTCGCCGTCGAGCACCGGACCCCGCGCAACGACGGAGGCATCGATCTGCTGTGCGTCAGGGGTGGGGAGACCTGGTTCGTACAATGCAAGTGTTGGGCGCTCCACCGGCCCGTCGGACCGGACGTAGTCCGCGAACTCGTCGGCAGCATCCAGCACCACATGCCCGACGCCAGAGGCATGGTAGTCACGACCAGCCGGTTCACCGCCGAGGCGGAGGCCGTTGCCGAGGACTGCGGCATCGTGTGCCTCGCTGGCGACGTTCTGGCCATCGAATTGCTCCACACCTGACCAATGTTCAGTCCCAGCACGATCGGAAGGATGAGCATGCACGTCGCCGTCGTCGACATCGGATCGCCTGAGAAGAAGAACCTCGGTTGGGCCATTGAGGGACCATCGCTTTCCGATAGTGGCGGCGATGTGGACCGTTTCATCGAGCGGTCTGGGGAGGTCATGCGCACCGGCCCGCTGGCGCTCGGGTTCGAGGCCCCGATGTATGTGCCGATGCGCGATTTACCGGAGTACCTGACCCGCGGCCGATCCGGCGAGGCCAACCGCCCGTTCAGCGCCGGCGCAGGCTGCGGTGCGCTGGTCACGGGCCTTGTTGTCGTGCCCTACATCCTGGCCGGACTCCTGAAGGCGTGTCCCTTCGCTACGGCATCCCTGGATTGGACAACGTTGCCGACGCGTCCCGGCGAAGTCTTCTTGTTCGAGGCGTTCGTCAGCGGCGTCGGACGAAAGGGATCGGTGACCACCGTCGATCATGTCGCGGACGCGCGGGCTGCCCTTCACCGGTTCCAGGCCAAGGCCGCAGGACCTGCGCCCATGACCAGTGACCTCGGGGACTCCGTTTGCCTGAACCTTCTGGGGGCAGCGCTCCTGCGGACCGGGTGGCCCGTCGGGGTGGGCGTGCTGTCGCAGCCATGCTTGGTTGTTAGGGCTCAGCCAGCGCTTTCGGGAGCGGTTTCGGCGTAGGCAAGTTCAAGGCAAAGGGGAGAAATGGTGTCCAATCAAATTACCGGGAACATTGGCCTTTACTACGCGTGCTTTCATCTTTCGACCATCGGATGGAATGTTATGCCGACCGCACGGAATGCTGCTGGCATCGACATCGTCGCGTATGACGGCGAAGGAGTCGCGTTCCGTGGAATTCAGGTCAAGACCGTGAGAGGGCGGAACGCCGTGCCCCTTGGGTCTACGCTCAACAAGGTAATGGGCGATTTCTGGATCATCGTCCGTCTCCCCAAGGCAGGCAGGCCCGGATCGCCACAATGCTTCGTCATGACACCGGCAGAGGTCCGAGCCGGAGCGACCAGCAACAGGGGTTCCGGGAGCAACGGGGCCTACGGCAACGATTCCGACATTATAGACATACATCAGAGTTTTCTAAACCAAACCCCTCTTTTGGAGGCCCGAGGCGTTCACTAAACCCCTGTGCATGGGCCGGTGCCAAACCTTTGAAATTGCTTAGGCGGGAATCGGCGTTTTCGGCGTTCACGAACCTATAGTTTCGTAAACACCTGTGCAGGAGGCAGTGGAATTTCGCTATCGGAGCCAGCCCTTTTCAAGGCTTGGAACTGCCACTCAGCGGGTGCTGTATCGTTATTTATCAGATGGTTGCGTTGAGAAGTGTGTCAATATTTCACGAATCGTTGCCATAGGCCAACGGAACAGGAAACCGACATAAGGGGCGGCCGGTTGCACGAAAATCCCCGCTGAAGCCGTTTCCGTACAGCCGACCAATCCGACAGGGTTTGCCGTTCACGATTTCCGGGGGCTTGCGCCGTCTCGCGAACATTTTCCGCCCCCTGACGGAAAACACATGATTTCCGACACCGCCAGCGCCAAAGTCGAATTATTGCGCAGATATCTTCTTCAGGATTCCTGATTTTGTAAGAATATTTAGCAGTTCGTCTCCATCCTTTCCTTCACATTCTTTCAAGACATCATCAGTCAAATTGGCATCTGCTGGGATATAATATTGCTCTGGCCTGCCATGGCCAGAATGTGAAATCACAACGCCCTCTGACTCGAATCCAGTTCCAAATTGACTTATTTGTAGCAAAATGCGTTGGCTCTTAATGAGGGCCTCATTATACTTGTTGACAATGTCTATGAACTTTTTCATTTGCTGCGGCATTTGACCATCCTCTTTAATGGCAATTCTGTGAATGCCCCTTGCCTCCACCTTCGTAAGGATATCATCCTGGCTTGCTGTGTCGAGTTTCACCGTGCCTTTCGTCAGAAGGGCCCAACGAAATAACATAATGATGCGCCAATCGGACTTTCTGTTCCTCTGCTACTCGGACCCCTGCTCCGTCGGCAAGTTGATGGGCTTGCCGCCGAGGACGTAAACGCTGGCAGATGTCGGGGTGCCGGGCGGCGGGGCGATCGAAGTCATGTGCTTTGCTCCTGTGATGATGGCGCTCAGGCCAGGGTCGGGTAGATTTCAGGGACGGGCGCCGGCACCGGCCGGTCGATCAGCGCGACGGCCACGGCGACAGCGCCGCGAAGGGTTTCGGAAGACATCTGCGGCACGGTCCGGCGCCAGTAGATCAGCGCATCGGACAGCGGCCCGCTGCCGGCGGGATGAACGTGCGCCATGTCGGCGAGCAGGCGCTGACGACGGTCGGGATCGAGCAGGAGAGCGCGGATCCAGGCGGCGTCAGACGGGTCAGCCAGGGCCGCCAGGGCCGCCATGCCGGCCGGCATACCAGCGTATGCGCGAGCAATGGTGCGCGTGTGCGCCAGCAGTGGGCCAGCCAAGTTGACCCAGTAATGGCCGGTGCGGCCGGCCAGCACTTCCGCATCGCTGGCTTCGAGGTCCGCGATGTAGCCCTGGGCGTTCTCCAACATCTTCTGCGATGGCACCAAGACGGCGGTGACGTTCATGACGACCTCCATCACGGCGCGACGGCTGCCGCGGTCGAGCGGCTGCCGCGGTGGACGACGATCTCGCCGATGCCGGCGCAGCCCGTCAGGCCCAGCGTTAGGGCCAGCAGCGCAGCGGCGCGGGCGGTGGTGGTGTTCTTCTTCATGGAGTGCTTCCCTCTCTGATATGCCCGCCGGCTCTTTTCGGCCGGTCGGAACGGTGTCGAAAAGCGGTGCCGGTTCAGCGCCTCCGGATGCCGATGAGGCCGAGCAGCCGGGCCGTACGGTCGAGGTCCAGCGCAGCGACGGCAGTGATCGCGCAGACGACGGCGACGACGAGCAGCGCCCGGGCGGTGTCGACATCGCCGTCGAGACCGGCGTCGGCAGCGAGGAAGCCGGCGGGAAGCGGTGGAGGATGGCGTGCCGAGGAAGACCAGGTGAACCTACACGGCGGCCAAAGCATCGGCCCATGGCTGCGTCCTGACCGTTACGGCCATGGCAGGCTCGGAAGGCGCATTCGCCTGGGTCGTCACGGCCGCCGGCGATGGCGCCGGTCAGCACGTCGGCAACGGCGTCGCACCGACGATGGAGGCGGCGATGGAGGCGGCGGAAGCCGCGGCTCGGCGGCATGCCGAGCGGGTCGAGGAGGCATCCCGGCAACTGTCGCTGTTCTAACACCGGGCCGTTGACGCGCTGCCGGTGCCGGCACACCATCATCTGGACTACGTGGAGGGGCGGCATGCGCGCGTACTGTGGGCTGAGCGACGACGAGACCCTACGTGCCGACGAGCGGAAACAGCGATGGCGCGATGAAGACGACCGCGCCATCGCAGAAGGTCGCATCACGCCGGCTGACCTGCAGCGCGCCAACTCGATGTTCACCGGCTTCGACATGGCCAAGGCCAGGCTCCGCATCGTGCTGCCGCACAAGACCCGCTGACCTTCCGCCACATCGCGCGAACGCCAGAAGAATTCTTCTGTCGAACAATTCCGAAATCAGGTCATCCCGGCGCTGAAATGTGTTGGCGTCACAACGGCTTGGCGCGATGGCCTCGCCCTATGATCATTCCTTTTTTCAGGCATTATCCCTTGCCCAGGCGCGCCCAGCCGGCGATCAGGGCGGGCGTCAGGCGGAGGTGCATTGCGGCGACGACGGCACTCCTGGCGGACGTCGGATCGAGGCGAACCAGGGCCTCCAGCAACCGCTCCACGGCCGTCTCGCTGTGGCCGCAGGCGACGTAGAGCACCAGCGGGTCGCCGTCGGCGATGGCGCGGCGGGCCCGGCTGATCTGGATCGGGTCGGCGGTGCCAGCCAGCACGGCGCCGAAGGCCAGGCGAAGGTCGTCGGGCGTCACCTGGTCGACGCTTCGGGTGCTGGCGGCGGCCGCCAGGATTTCCAAGGGCGGGCGTCGTGGTGGAAGGTCGGTCACGGAGTGTCCGGCTTGGCGCGTGCCGCCGCGGCGATGGCCTCCGCGACGCGGCCCGCGGCGACCAGTTCCGCCGGCGTCAGCCCGCAGCCGAGGACCGCACCGCGATACCAGGCGACGGACTTTAACCCGCTCATTCCGGCGTCGATGGCCGCGCGGATCACCGCCATGCGTGCGCTCCCCCGGTTGGAAGCGGCATTGTCGGCCTGGCGGAGCGCGACGGCCCTTTCGACGGCACGGGCGACCGCCGCAGGGTCGCCAACAACCACGGCGACATCGTGGGCGATGTCGTTGATGACCCGGCCGACATCGCGCGTTTCTTCCCGGCGGCGTTCCGGGCCGAGATGCCGGCAGATGTCGGCCCACGCCTCCCTCCCCTCTGGCGGCAACGCCGCCCAGAGCAAGTCAACGAGTTCCCGATCGTGCGGTGTCATCATCACCTCCGTTGGCGGCCTTTCCCCAATGGGGAAAAGCCGAACAGATCCGTCATTACTGTTGCTCCCGCTCTGCCACGCCGATGACCTCGGCGGCGATCCGCTCGGCGGGCAACCGGTCGCGGGCAGCGAGCATCGCGGCGGTCACTTCCGCGCGAAGCCAGACCGCGGCCGCGTCAGGCAAATGCGTACCGAACAGCGGCTCCTGCTGGCCGTCGCCGCTGCGGACAGGGAAGCGACCGGCTGCCCGCATCCGCTCGATCTCAGTGGTGTTGATGGCGAGATCGGCGATCACGCGCTCGCGCGACCAACCCTTTTCGAGCAGATGCTGCGCCACATCTGCTCCAGCGCTGCGCAGACTTCCCTGCCCGGCCTCGAAGCCCTCGGCGATCCGATCGGCGACGGCGCGCAGCAGAGCGGCGAGATCCGGCCACGGCGACGTTTCCGGCAGCACGACGTCGGGATCGAGCGCATGGATCCGGTACGTCGCCGACTGCCACTCCTGATCGATGTCGGCTGGGCTGGAGTAGAGCAGCGACGACGGCGAGGCGTCGAGCGCATCGAGGATGCCCTCGGCGGCGATCCGAAGGTCGACATGGAGCGCGTATGTGCGCTTCGGCCAAGCCAGGATGAACAGCACGTCTTCCATCCGGTCGTGCATCCATCTGGGTCCGTCGCCGGCACTTTCGTTTTCCAGCGCCTCCGCGATCAGGTCGAGATCATCGGGGCTGAGATCGGCAACACGACCAGACCGGACGGCATGCTCCAGTCCCTTGAACTTCAGGAAGGAGTCCGGCTCGTACCTGCGGTCGGAGCCAGGACCATCGCGGTAGCCTTCGGGCAGCAGATCGATCGTGGGCAGCGCGTGCAGCCAGACGCGCGGAAGGCCAAGAGTGAGGCCGGTGTCGACGGCCTTGCGGCGCGCCTCTTCCGGCGTCGGCAAGTTGTCGGCAGCACCCAGGAGGCGGGCCACGAGATCGAGGTGATCGTCTCGGGTCGTCATCAGTCACTCCATCCGAGTGGTATCTCTGTCGGACACGCCGAGATCCAGTGCCTCGTCGAAACCCCACCTGACGAGCGCCTGTTTCACCAGCCCGACCAAGCGCGGATGAATCATCTCACCAGGGGCCGGATCAAGAAGCGTATAGACCTTGGTCCTGGTCTGGATTGCGCTGAGATCCCGAGAGATGGACAGGACATCGGAGGTGATCCAAGGCCCTCGATGCGCAAAGCCGAGATACCGCAGCGACACGTCCGCCCCTTCGTCCCCGCTGCGGTCGCGGAGCGCGATGATGTGCCAGGCATCGATCTCGCTGACGGGCGCGTCGTCGATCTTGTCGACGATCACGCGAACGATCTCGGCATCAGACGCGATCCCAATGTCGAGGCGGTCCTGATGTCGAGCGATGAGGCGGTTCAAGTCGATGCTCATCGCCGTTTCAGCCCGCGGTCATGGTCGCTCAGGATCTGCTCACGCTTCGCCGCCGGGTCAGCGTACCGACCGCGTTCTGCCAGAAAACTGCCACCGCCAGCAACGCTGACCACTGCTCCGTCATCGTCGACAAACCTGCGGATCTCGTAGTCGATACCGGGTGTCCCCGGCACCGGCAATCCGTCGGCGATGGCGTCGATGATGTCAGGATCTGTCAGCAAGCCCTCGGCTTCGCGCTGCCCGGCGGCGCCGGCTCTTGCCACGACCAGCGCCGCCTCGATGCGCTCCAGGGCCGCGCGGCCATCTTCACCGGCAGCAGCCAGGGAGCGGATGGCGGCGATGGCGGTGTCGGCCCGGTCGTTGGTCTTCAGACGGCGGTCCATCAGGCGCCGTGGATCGTCGGCTGGCAGGTCGAGCATCGTGGCGGCGTAGTTGCTGCCCAGCACCTGAAGATCGACGTCGGCGGCGACGGCAGCGAGAAGGTGGAGCGGGTTCCGGTGGCCGGAGGCCGTCTTGGAGACCGTGCCGCTCACGACATGGCCCGGCCCGGCCGCGTTGAGGACGGTGATCCGGTAGGCATGAGCCGGCTGGCCATCGTTGCCGACGGCTGACGAGATCGCCCCCGTGACCAGCGGATGCTCGCCGGCGATTACGTCCCCGAATGGCACCAACGCCATCTGGATCAGGATCATGGACGCGTTTCCCCGGTGCCGGCCGCTTCGATGGCGTCGGCGAGCCAGACAGCACGGGGATCAGGCGCTCCGCGGGTGCGCAGGGCCCATGCGACCGCCGGCCAGACGGACTGCGGATCATCGTCCTGGGCGAGGTCTTCCGCCCACAGGCATGACGCATAATTCCGCCAGGCGTGGTCGATCAGCGCCGCCAGCCCTTCAGACAGCGCTTCCCGCTCAGGGATCGGCTGATCCCAGAAGGCGGCGTTCACCCCGCCGGCGAAGCGCAGCATCCGCGCCCTGGTCTGAGCCAGATCGACGGTCTGGTGGTACTCATCAGCCCAACGGGCGACGGCGGCCTGTGCGTGGTCGAGCAGGGCGTCGCGGCCGGTGATGCCCTGCGCGCGGGCTTCGCCGACGGACTGCAGCAGGAGAGACCGCAGGGTGGCCTTGTCCGGTGCTCCTCCCTCCAGATCCAAGTGCATGATGCCCTCCAGCGTTGTCTCTCCGCCATCAACCCTGGATATGATAACGCATGTCGCAGCCAACAGGCAGGCGCGGTGGAGGAGAGCGTGGGCAACCCGGATGAGCAGGTCATGGCCATGGTGCGGCGGACGGCCAGCGTCTGGTCCGACGACGCCGACGCTCAGGCGTGGCTGACGACGTTGCATCCGGATCTCGGCGGTCAGCGGCCCCTCGATGTCGCGGAAGACGAAGACGGTGCGCAACGGGTGATGCGGCTGCTGGACCGCATGATCTACGGCCTGCGAACCTGATCCCCGAACGACGAAGGGCGGCACGAAGCCGCCCTGTCGGTGTCGTTGTGCCCTTCGGCTGGTGCCGGGATCACTCGGCCGCGATGGCGCGGTCGAGGCTCTCCCTGACCTGACGCGGCGACACGGAAATCATGTGCAGCATCGTCCGCGAGGTCCGGTCGGGCTGTGAGCGACCCTGCTCCCAGTTGCGCAGGGTGGAGACGTCAAGACCATACCAGAGGGCGAACTCCTCCTGGCTCATGCCCTCCCGCTCGCGCAGGGCCTTCACATCCACCGTCTCCGGCGGCTCGTGGAGGGCCGCGTCGAGGCCGACCTCGGTGAGTTCCTGGATCAGGACACCGACATCTTCCACGACGGGAACCTCCACGACGACGCTGCCTTCATCCAGCAGTCGGGTCAGGGCGATGTGCGCCTTCTTCATCCCCAGGTGCCGCTGCGCCAGGATCACCGCCGCCTTCGGCGTGTTCGGCTTTGCTTCCGGCAGGACGCTGAGACGGAGGCGAACGCTTGATCCGGAAGGGACGCGGGAGACGGCCTGGATTTGCACCCGACCGCCGAATCGCTCCTTCAATGTTTGTTTGATCGACATCCATCACCTCCATGACGACCTTGGCCAACCGGATGAGCCGATGGGTACCGTATTCCTGGCTGCCGACATCGTGCCCATGCGTGTTCAGGCCCTTGAGGGTCATCACACGCGTTTCATTGTCGATGGACACCTCGGCCATGACCCAGAGCGTACCGTCCGGGGTGCCGATTTCCGCCGTCACGATCGGATCGTCCGTCAGATCGTCGTGGATCTTGATCGTGATGTCGTCCGGCGTCCATTGACCATCATATACGCAAGTTGCGCAGGCGTTGTCAATGGTTCCGACGGGATGCGGGTTCCCCGCGGCCTCCTTCGGGCTGGTGTTCGAGGCCATCCCGGCCTCCTTCTCGTTCTCAATCATT
>NZ_CP012406.1:667500-694460 GCF_001305595.1 Azospirillum thiophilum | reverse complement strand
GTCGGCATCGGCGATGAATCCGGCCCCGGCCCGCCCGATCGACAGGCGGATGGTGGTGAGGTCGGCCGCCTCGATGATCTCGCCCGGCCGGATGCGGCGCACCGGCACCGGCATCGCCACCTCGATGTCCGCGCGCCCGCTGAGCTCGACGGTCCGGCCGTTGCTGACGATGCGGGCCTGGAAGATGCCGGTGCGCGGGTCGAGCCCAATGTCGCGCACGGCATCGAGCGGCCCGTCGAACGGCATGCCCAGCGTCAGCGCCACCTGGGCGTCCGCCGGCACCGCCGGGCCGAGCGAGGCCAGCAGCTCCTCGGCCAGCCGCGCCTCGACGGAACCGACGGCAGGACCGGCGATGGCCGGGCCGGCGGCGAACAGCGCCAGGGCCAGCGCCATGCGGAGGGATCGCGCCACGATGCTCACCGCATGTTGGTCATGGTGGAGGCCATCTGGTCGCCGGCCTCGATCACCTTGGCGTTCATCTCGTAGGCGCGCTGGGCGGAGATCAGCTCGGTGATTTCCTGCACGACGTTGACGTTGGAGGATTCCAGGTATTTCTGCCGGATGGTGCCGAAGCCGGCCTGCCCGGCCAGCCCGTCCTGCGGCTCGCCGGATGCCGGCGTGGCGCGGAACAGATTGTCGCCCAGCGCCTCCAGCCCGGAATCGTTGACGAACACCGTCATCGCCAGCTGGCCCTGGTTGACCGGCTGGGCCTGGCCGTCGACATAGGCCAGCACCTCGCCCGAACGGTTGATCACCACCTCGCGCGTGCCCTGCGGCACGGTGATGCCGGGGGCGATGGCGAAGCCGTCGGCGGTGACGATGCTGCCCTCCGGCGACAGCTTGAAGCTGCCGGCACGGGTGTAGACGGTCTCGCCGCCCGGCTGGGTCACGTTGAAATAGCCGCGCCCCTCGATCGCCAGATCCAGCTCGTTGCCGGTGGAGGTCAGGTTGCCGGTGGTGTTGATGCGGTTGACCGAGGTCGGCCGCACGCCCAGCCCCACCTCGACCCCGGTCGGGATGATCGTGCCGCTGTCGGTCGACTGGCTGCCCTGGCGCCGTTCCGCCTGATACATCAGATCCTGGAACTCGGCGCGCGAGCGCTTGAAGGCGGTGGTGTTGATGTTGGCGATGTTGTTGGAGATGACCTCGACGTTCATCTGCTGGGCCATCATGCCGGTCGAGGCGATGCTGAGCACGCGCATGGGCGCTGTCTCCTTGGGATAAGGCTTTGACGCGTTAAGAGGATTTGCCGAGGCGGTTGATCGCGGAGCGCAGCAGGTCCTGCCCGTCGTCCACCATCTTGGTCACCGACTGGTAATCGCGGGTCAGGTCCATCATGCGGCCGATCTCGACGATGCCCTGCACGTTGGACCGCTCCACCTTGCCTTCCACCAACCGGGTGTCGGGGGCGGGGCGGGCCTCCATCCCGTCGGCCGGCTCGAACAGCAGGTCGCCGGTCTGCTTCAGCAGCTGCGGAGTGTCGAAGCGCGACACGTTGATGCGGGCGATCACGTTGCCGTCGGCCGACAGCAGCCCGTCCGACCCGATGCTGATCGTGCTGCTGTCGGACGGGATGACGATGGGCCGCCGGCCGTCGTCCAGCACCGGATAGCCGTTGGTGCCGACCAGCGTGCCGTCGGCGTCGCGGCGCAGCCGGCCGTCGCGGGTGTAGCGCACGCCGTCCGGCGACTGCACCGACAGAAAGCCGTCGCCGTCCAGCGCCACGTCATAGGGGTTGCCGGTCTCGGTGAAGGCGCCGGCGCGCAGATCCGTATAGGTGGAGCGGTCGATGGTGAAGGCGATGCGGTCGGTCGGCTTGCGCCCGCCGGCCTCCATCGCGGTCTCGAACAGGGTGCGTTCGCCGCGGAAGCCGGCGGTATTCATGTTGGCGACATTGTTCGCCACCACGTCCAGCTGCCGCCGCAGCGCCATCTGGCGCGACAGTCCGATGTAAAGCTGGTTCTCCATCGCCGAACTCTCCGGTTTTGAACTCCGCCTTAATCTGGACGATGCAGTTTAAAGCAGGGTTTCAACCTGGACCGCCCCGGCCGGCACCTTGCCAGACTTGGGATCGGTTTGACGATCATTTCGATAAAATGCGAGACGACTGCGATGAAACGGCGCCAGGATAAGGGAGCACGGGTCAAGGGAATGAGCGACACCACACTGGCCGTCACCTCGACGCTGGTCCTTGCCGTGCTGATGGCGCCCGCGGCCGGCGGCGCGGCGGCACAGACCGCCGTCCGCGCGCAGCTCGGCGACCATGGCGACTATTCGCGGCTGGTGCTGTCGCTGCCCAGGGGCGAGGAGCCGGCGGTTTCGGTCGACGGCTGCGTGCTGCGCGTCGATGTCGCCACCCCGGCGCGCTGGCCGCTGGCGAGCCTGAGCGACACCTATTCCAGGCGCCTGTCCGATTTCGTCGCGGTGGATGACGGGCGCAGCCTGACCGCGGCGATCCCCTGCGGCGCGCGGATCACCAGCTTCGTCGAGCGGCGGAAGCTGATCGTCGATGTCGGCGGCCTGCCGATCCCCGCCCGCAAGCCGGGATCCCCGCCCCAAGCTCCCGTGCAAGAGATGGTGCCGGAGGCCGTCGTCGCCACCGCCACGCCACCCGATCCCGCCCCCCGGCCCGCACCCCAGCCCCCCTCGACCCCTGTCCGCCCGCCCATCCTGAACGAGGTCGCCGCGGCGCTGAACCCCATCGGCACAGCCAACGCGGCGCCCGCCGATCTCCCTCTCCCGCCCCGGGAGAGGGAAGGGGCCCAAGCGCAGCTTGGGAAGGGTGAGGGGGAATGCAAGGAACCATGCGGCTCCGGCTTCCTGGATCACCCCTCACCCTCCCCACTTCGTGGGGCCCCTCCCTCTCCCGGGACGGGAGAGGGCATCGTTCCGCCCCCCGTCGTTGCCAGCCTGGAAAGCGAGGTACGCTCCAGCGTCGAGGAGACGCTGCGCCAGCTGGAACGGCTGCCGGACCGCTCCCCGAAGCCCGCCCCGCAAGCTGCCGAACCGCCGAAGCCGGTGCCGCCGCCGATCCCGGCGATGGATGTCGCCGGCTGGGCGGGCGAGGATTTCAACCGGACGCGCGAGGCGCTGCAACGGGCGCTGGACGGCGCGCAGGGCCGCGCCCGGGTCGAGGCGCAGATCGCCCTGGTCCGCTTCCTGCTGGCCCGCGCCATGGACGAGGAAGGGCGCGCGGCGCTGGAGGCGGCGGCCAGCCGGTCGCCGGCCCCCGACCAGCGCTACAGCCTGCGCATCCTGGGCGACGCCTTCCGCGCGCTCGACCGCGAGGACGAGCCGGACGACAATCTCTTCGTCCAGCTGCCGCCCGGCGCCATGCCCGATCATCATGTCTGGCGCAGCGTGGCATTGGCGCCGACCCGCTGGGCGGCGGCCAAGGACGGGCTGCCGATCGCGCTGCGCCGCCTGCTCGATTATCCGGCCGACCTGCGCAGCCGCCTGCTGACCACGCTCGCCGCCGCGGCGGACGCGGCCGGGGACGCCGCCGCCCTGAACCTGATCGTGCTGGAGATGATCACCGTCGATTCGACCGGGATGACCGACGGGCGGCTCGATTATTTCCGCGGCCGGCTGGCCGAACTGAAGGCGGCGCCGGATGCCGTCCCCGAAGCCGCGCTGGCGCGCTACGATGCCGCGGCGGCGCACCGCCACGGCCCCTTCGCCCGCCGGGCCGAGGTACGCGCCATCGAGCTGCGCCGCGGCCTG
Source organism: Azospirillum thiophilum (assembly GCF_001305595.1). NCBI lineage: Bacteria > Pseudomonadati > Pseudomonadota > Alphaproteobacteria > Rhodospirillales > Azospirillaceae > Azospirillum > Azospirillum thiophilum. The sequence continues at coordinate 690,737 of NZ_CP012406.1, read as the reverse complement.
GGCCTCCTCGACGAGGACGGCGCCATCGCCGCGCTGGAGGCGCTGCGCTTCGCCTGGCGCGGCGACGAGATCGAGACCGAGGCGCTGGCCGCGCTCGGCGGCGCCTATGCGCGCAGCGGGCGGACCGACGCGGCGCTCGACATCTTCGGGCTGCTGGGCCGGCGCTTCGGCGCCACCGCGCGCGGCCGCGACGCTCTGTCGGCCGGGCGCGGCCTGCTGGCCGCCGTGCTCGACCGGCTGGAGCGGTCGCCGCCGGGCGGGCTCTACGCGCTGGCGCTCCAGGCCCGGCACGGCCGGCTGGTCGCGCTCGCCGACAGCCGCGACGGCGCCTTGCGCGGCCGCCTCGCCACACTGCTGCTGCGCGACGGCTACGGGCTGGAGGCCGCCCGCATCCTGCACGCCCTGGCCGAGACCGCCGACGGCCCGCGCCGGGCGGAGCTGGGGGCGGTGCTGGCCCGCGCGCTGATCGACGGCGGCCGGGAGGCGGAGGCGCTGGACGTGCTGGCCCGCACCGGCGGCGCGGGGCTCGACCCCGCCCTGGCCGAGCGCCGTGCCCTGCTGCGCGCCGATGCGCTGCTCGGCGACGGCGACATGGTGCGGGCGCTCGACGCGCTACGGGGATTGGGCGGACCGGAGGCGGCGCGCCTGCGCGCCCATGGCCTGTTCGCCGCCGGCGAATGGCCGGCCGCCCGCAACGCCTTCGCCGAGCTGGCCCTGACTGGGACCGACCCGACGGCGGAGGACGTGGCGCTGCACGGCCTGTCGGCCTACCTGGCCGGCGACCCCGAGGCGTTGCGCGATCCCGACGGGACGCAGCGCGGGCGTCTGGCCGGCACCCGCTGGGCCGGGCTGCTCGACGCGCTGGCGCCGCCGCCGGCCGACGGCCCGCTGCGCGCGGAGCAGGTGGAGCGCGACCTCGCCGCGGCGGGCGCGCTGGACCGGCTGGCGAAGGCGTGGCGGGCAAAGCCCTGAATCGTAAAGCCGCTTTAAACGGCGCCCTGTAGCGTCGCGGACGGACTGCCCCCTCCACCGCCAGAGGCGGGAGAGGGTTGGGGAGGGGGCAAAAGGGGGGAGCACCTCCCGCCCGCTCCCGGTCGCGACGGCCTGTGCACATCCGGAGAAGAAAACATGCGCTTGATGTTCGGGTTGATCGCGGTGTTCGCCAGCGTGCTCGGCGGTTTCTATGCGATGGGCGGGCGGATGGCGGTGCTGTGGCAGCCGGTGGAGATCGTCATCATCATCGGGGCGGGGATCGGCGGCTTCGCCATCGCCAACAGCCCGTCGGTGCTGCGCGACACCCTGCGGACCGTCGGCGCCATCGCCCGCGGGCGCACCACGCCGAAGAACGACTATCTCGACATGATCGCGCTGGTCTACGGCCTGCTGCGCGTCGCCAAGTCCAAGGGCATGTCGCAGATCGAGCCCGACATCGACAAGCCGGCCGACAGCCCGCTCTTCACCCAATATCCCAACGTCCTGCGCTACGACCGCTGCATGACCTTCCTGTGCGACTACCTGCGCCTGATCGCGCTGGGGCAGGACAACCCGCACGACCTGGAATCGCTGATGGCGGAGGAGCTCGACACGCTGGGCCGCGAGCTGAACCAGGTGCCGAAGGCGCTGCAGAATCTTGCCGACGCGCTGCCGGCGCTGGGCATCGTCGCCGCGGTGCTCGGCGTCATCAACGCCATGGGCGCGATCAGCGCGGCGCCGGAGGTGCTGGGCCACATGATCGGCGGCGCGCTGACCGGCACCTTCCTCGGCGTGCTGCTGTCCTACGGCATGGTCGGCCCGATCGCCAGTGCCGCCCGCCAGCGCCGCGAATCGGAACTGAACATGTATTTCTGCATCAAGGCGGCGCTGTGCGCCTACCTGCGCGGCAGCCCACCGCAGGTCTGCGCCGAATATGCCCGCAAGGTGCTCTACACCGACATCCAGCCGAGCCTGGCCGAGGTCGAGGTCGCCACCACCCTGTCGTCGCAGGCCAAGGCCCGCGACGGCCGGCAGGCCGCGTGACCGCCGATGCCGCGCAAGACCGCCCTGCCCCCGATCATCGTCAAGCGCCATCTCGGCGGCCATGAGGAGGAGGAGCACAACGGCGCCTGGAAGCTGGCCTACGCCGACTTCGTGACGGCGATGATGACCTTCTTCCTGGTGATGTGGCTGATGAACATCACCACCACCGAGCAGCGCAAGGGGATCGCCGACTATTTCAACCCGGTCGCGGTGTCGCAGAGCAACTCCGGCGCCGACGGCATGCTGGCCGGCCGCTCGGTCGACAAGAGCGGCTCGCTGACCACCCCCAACGCCGCCGGCGACCAGGCGAGCCCGGTGGCCTCGCCGCCGGTCGTCGCCTCGGTCGGCGACAGCGACCGCCAGCCGGCCGGCCGCAAGGACGCGATGCCCCATCCGCCGGGCAGCGCGGTGCCGCCGGTCGACCTGCTGCGCCCGGCTGCCGACAGCGCACCGCCCGCCGGCGAAAGCGCGCCGCCCGCCGCCGGGGCCGGAACCGCCGCCAACCAGGGCATCGGCGCGACCCGGGCCGAGCTTGAAGCTCTGCTCGACCGCCAGTCGGCCGAGCTGACCGAAAAGGTCGCGCTGGAGACGCTGGAGCACGACCTTCGCCAGCGCATCGCCGCCTCGCCCGACCTCAACGCCCTGTCGGGCAGTCTGGTGATCCAGCAGGTGCCGGAGGGGCTGCGGGTGCAGCTGACCGATCAGGCGCGCTTCTCGATGTTCAAGGTCGGCTCGGCCCAGATGAACGACCAGGGCCGCCGGCTGATGCGCATGGTGGCGGCGGCGCTGGCCGCGGTGCCCAACCCGATCGGCATCACCGGCCACACCGACGCGCTCGGCTATGCCGCCGATGCCAAGTACGGCAATTGGGAGCTGTCCAGCGACCGCGCCAACGCCGCCCGCCGCGAACTGCTGTCGGGCGGCATTCCGGGCGCCCGCATCGTCCGGGTCGAGGGCCGCGCCGACCTCGACCATTTCGGCTCCAGCGACCCGCTGGACCCCAGCAACCGGCGGATCAGCATCACGCTGCTGCGGCGGCCGGGATAAGACGAAGCCATCACCTCAATTCCCAAGAAAAGCGCGGCGCATTTTAACAAAAGCGCCCGCTTTTTCTTTTAAAGCCCCTTTAAAACCGCTCCGCTACCGTCAGGTCCAACAGTCCTCCGCGGAGAATCCCGGGACACCCCCTTCGCCGTCTTTCAGGCCGCCCACCCAGGCGGCCCGTCCCGACGGCCAGTTCCCACGCCGACTCCCACGGTTGACCAGAGGATCCAAGGATGAGCCTGTACAGCGCCATGCGGTCCGGCATCAGCGGCATGTCCGCGCAAAGCGCGCGCCTCGCCGCCATCTCGGACAACATCAGCAACTCGCAGACCGCCGGCTACAAGCGGGCCACCGTGGATTTCTCCACCCTGGTCACGTCGCCGGGCGACCGCACCACCTATTCCGCCAGCGGCGTGCAGTCCAACGTGCATTACCAGGTGGAGCAGGACGGCACCCTGCTCGGCACCAGCTCCACCACCGACATGGCGATCAGCGGCAGCGGCTTCTTCGTCGTCGGCAACAGCGCGACCGGCACGCCGGACTATGCGCTGACCCGCGCCGGCAGCTTCCTGCCCGACGACAGCGGCTTCCTGCGCAACACCTCCGGCCAGTATCTCCAGGGCTGGAAGCTGGACGCGAACGGCGGCCTCGGCACCGTCAACACCACCCGCTTCGACGACCTGGAAACCATCAACGTCGGCAACCTCGCCTATGGCGGCAGCCGCACCACCCAGATGGGGCTGACCGGCAACCTGCCGGCCCAGGCCACGGTCGGAACGAACTTCGCCACCACCACGACCTTCTACGACAGCCTCGGCAACGCGCAGGACATCAAGCTCGACTGGACGATGACCACCGCGCCCGATCCGGCCGCCGCGCCGACCCCGATCGACGGGGTGTGGGAACTGACGGTCACGGCGCCCGGCGCCTACACGGTGACGCCGGCCGGCGCCCAGACCTTCACCTTCGCCTCGGTCGGCCCCTATGCCGGCATGATGGTGGACGGCACCGGCACCCCGCTGGGCTCGATGCCCTTCACCGTCACCTCGGGCACCAGCGCCACCTCGCCGACGCCCGACAGCTTCACGCTGAACGTCAGCAACATCACCCAGCTGCGCGGCGACTACGTGCCGCAGATCACCGCCGACGGCGCCAAGGCGGGCCGCGTCACCTCGGTCAACATCGACGAGACCGGCAAGCTGTGGGCGCTCTACGACAACGGCGCGCGCCAGGGGCTCTATCAGGTGCCGGTGGCCAATGTCACCAACCCGGACGGTCTCGTCACCCAGGCCGGCAACACCTACACGCTGGGCCGCGACAGCGGCACGCTGACCCTGTCGGCCGGCAACAGCGGCAAGGCCGGCACGGTGGTCGGCAGCGCGCTGGAACAGTCGAACGTCGACATCGCGACCGAGCTGGTGTCGCTGATCGAGACGCAGCGCGCCTATTCCTCGAACGCCACGCTGGTACGCACCACCGACGAGCTGGTCGAAGAGACCACGCGCCTGAAGCGCTGACCGCGACGGAGCCCCGGCCATGACCGTCCAGCTTGCCCTGTCCGCCGCCCTGTCCGGCCTGCGCACCACGCAGCAGCAGGCGGCACTGCTGTCGCACAACCTCGCCAACGCCACCACCGCCGGCTATGTCCGGCGCGACCTGAACCTGTCGGCGGTCGTCAACGCCGGCCAGGGCGGCGGCGTGCGCGTCGATTCCATCGGCCGCAAGGTCGACGAGCTGCTGATCCGCGACGCCCGCTACGAGACCAGCCGCTACACCGCGCAGGAGGCGCGGGCGTCGGCGCTGGCAGACTATGCGCTGGTGCTGGGCCAGCCGCAGGACGAGAAATCGGTCTCGACCCAGCTGTCCAAGCTGCAGCAGGCCTTTTCCCGCCTGCACGACATGCCCAACGACGACGCGGCGCAGAACGCGGTGGTGGCGCAGGCGACGGCGCTGGCCGCCGGGCTGAACACTGCCGCCGACGCGGCGCAGGCGGTGATCGGCGACGCCCGCGACCGCCTGCAGACCTCGGTCGACACGGTGAACGCGGCGCTCCACCGCGTCGGCGACCTCAACGGCAGCATCGCGGCACTGGAGGCGCGCGGCGGCGATGCCGGCGACCTGCGCGACGAGCGCGACCGCCTGCTCGACCAGGTGTCGCAGGAGATCGGCATCCGCACCTACACCGGCGACGACGGGCAGGTGGTGGTGATGACCCGCAACGGCCAGACCCTGATGGACCGCTCGCTGGAGCCCGGCGACACGCCGCTGGCGCTGGTCGGCGGCGAGCTGCAGATCAACGGCCAGCGTCTGGCCTGGCTCGGCGACGGCGCGCCGCCCAGCGGCACCGCGCCCAACCCGGACACCGAGATCCAGACCGGCCGCATCATGGGCTATGTCCAGACCATCACCCGCGACATGCCGCGCGCGCTCGACCAGCTCGACCAGCTGGCCGAGGGGCTGGTGCAGGGCTTCCAGGCGGCGGAGGCCGACCCTGCAGGCGCCGGCCTGTTCGTCCTCGCCGCCGGCACCGACGGGGCTGCGGCGCGCATCGCCGTCAATCCGGCGGTGCAGGGGGAGAGCTGGCGGGTGCGCAGCGGCATCCAGGCCGCCGCCCCGCTGGAGCCGGGCGACCAGACCCAGATCGACAGGTTCCTCGGCGCCTTCACCGCGTCCCACGGCTTCACCGCGACCGACATGCCGGCCAATGCCACGCTCGGCGCCTATGCCACCGCCATGGTGTCGGCCCAGCAGGGCTACCGGACCGGGGCCGAGACCGAGATGAACGCCCGCAAGATCGGTGCCGACACGCTGGAGACGGCGCGCGTCAACCGCGACGGCGTCAACATCGACGACGAGATGCAGAAGCTGCTGCTGATCGAGCAGAGCTACGGCGCCAGCGCCCAGGTGATCCAGGTCGCCGGGCGGATGATCGACATCCTGTTGCAGATCAAGGGATAAGGCCATGCTGTACAACGCCCTGTCCACCCTGGGCATGAGCCGCAAGCTGCAAGGCACCATGGCCCGGCAGCAGATGGATCTGGTCCGCGCCAACGAGGAGATGGCGACGCTGGTCCATGCCGACGTCGCCGCCACCCTCGGCGCCTCCACCGGCCGCGACGTCGCGCTGCGCAACCTGTTCGACCGCACCGAGGAATACATCAAGACCACCGACCTGCTCGACGGGCGGATGGACATGATGGACAGCGCGATGACCAGCATCCTGGCGTCGGGCAACGACCTGCTGGCCGCCGCCTCGACCGGGCTGGGGCAGCAGTCGCCGACCGGGACCTCGCTGCAGATCCGGGCGCGCGGCGTGCTGGATCAGGTGGTCAGCCTGCTCAACGCCTCGGCGGGCAACGTCTATCTGTTCGCCGGCACCGCGCTGGACCAGCCGCCGATGCGCAACGTCGACGGCGACGATTCCGGCCCGCCGGCCCCGATGCAGATCGTCCGCGACGCGATCCAGGCAGCCAGCGGCGGCAACCCGGCCCCGACCACGGCGGCGGAGACCGCGGCGGTCGTCACCGCGCTGGACGCCCTGTTCGCGGTCTATGACCCGCCGGGCTCCGCCCCGCCGAACAGCTTCGAGGGCGGCCTCTACACCGGCACCACCGCCTATCAGGCCGGCGGCGGTGCTTCGCCGCGGGTCAGCGGCCGGCCGGCCGACTCCGCCACCATCGCCTACGGCGTCCAGGCCAACGACCCGATGATGCGCGAGCTGCTGGAGGGCATCTACATGCTGGCGGCGGTCGACACCTCCGCCATGTCGGTGGACGCCTATCCCGACTACATCAAGACCGCGGTCGACAAACTGTCGGGCGGGCTTGGCACCCTGCGCGAGGCGACGGCGCAGCTCGGCATCCAGCGCGCCCAGGTCGCCACCGTCGCCGAACAGCACCGGACGCAGAAATCGATCCTGAACCTGCAGATCGACAATCTCGAAGGCGTCGATCCCTACGAGGCGAGCACGCGCATCAGCCAGCTGGAGGCGCAGCTCGACGCCACCGCCAGCGCCACCGCGCGGATCGCCAAGCTGCGCCTGTCGAACTACCTGTAGGCCCCGCCGGCCGAGCGACAACGGCCAAGCTCCAACGACCGGTAAGGCTCCCCATGCATCGCGCCTCCCCCTCCGCCCGGTTCAGCCCGGTCCGCCGCCCGATCCAAGCCGTCGCCGCCTGCCTGCTGGCGTTCGCGCTGTGCTGGGGCTGGACGGCCGCGGCGGCGGCGCAGACGCGGGTGAAGGATCTCGTCACCTTCGACGGGGTGCGCCGCAACCAGCTGGTCGGCTACGGTCTGGTGGTCGGGTTGAACGGCACCGGCGACCGGCTGATCAACACCCCCTTCACCGAACAGAGCCTGAAGGGGATGATGGAGCGGCTGGGCATCAACACCCGCGGCGAGACCTTGCGCACCCGCAACGCCGCGGCGGTGATGGTCACCACCAGCCTGCCCCCCTTCCCGCGCCAGGGCACCACCGTCGACGTCACCGTCTCGGCGCTGGGCGACGCCACCAGCCTGCTCGGCGGCACGCTGGTGGTCACGCCGCTGCTGGGCGCCGACGGCGAGGCCTATGCGGTCGCCCAGGGGCCGCTGTCGGTCAGCGGCTTTTCCGCCGGTGGCGCCGCGGCGACGGTGACCAAGGGGGTGCCGACCACCGCCCGCATCGCCAACGGCGCCACGGTGGAACGCGAGCTGAAATTCGCGCTGAACGACATCGGCGCGGTGCGGATGGCGCTGCGCAATCCCGACTTCACCACGGCGATCCGCATCGCCGACGCGGTGAACGGCCGGCTCGGCGCCGGCAACGCGCGGGTGGTGGATCTGACCACGGTCGACGTGCGGATCACCGGCGGCTATGTCGGCAATGTCTCCCGCCTGATCGGCGAGATCGAACAGCTGGCGGTGCGGCCCGACGGCGTCGCCCGCGTGGTGGTGGACGAGCGCAGCGGCACCATCGTCATCGGCGACGACGTGCGGGTCAGCCGCGTCGCCATCACCCAGGGCAACCTGACCGTCCGCGTGGTCGAGGCGCCGCAGGTGTCGCAGCCGCAGCCCTTCAGCAACGGCTCGACCGTCGTGGTGCCGCGCACCGACGTCCAGGTACAGGAGGGCAACGGCCGCCAGTTCGTCACCGTCGGCGGCAATGTCAGCCTCCAGCAACTGGTCAACGGGCTGAACGCGCTTGGGGTGGGGCCGCGCGACATGGTGGCGATCCTCCAGGCCATCAAGGCGGCCGGCGCCCTGCATGCCGACCTGGAAATCATCTGACCGCAAGAAGCCCGGAGCCGACGATGGACCTCGCAGCCCCCACCCTCCGTTCCACGCCGCAGACCGCGGCGGCCCCCGCCCTGCCCGATCCGGCCGCCGCCGACAAGGTCGCGAAGGAGTTCGAGGCGATGATCGTCGGCCAGCTGATGGAGAGCATGTTCGCGGGCATGCGCGAAAGCCCGCTGTTCGGCGGCGGCGGCCCGGCGGAAAAGCCGTGGCGCAGCATGATGCTGCAGGAATACGGCAAGGCCATCGCCGAGTCCGGCGGGCTCGGCATCGGCCGGATGACGCATGACGAGATCGCCCGCCTCTATGCCGCCCAGGGGGCAGCCCAAACGGAGCGCACATCATGAGCGTCACCCTCAAGGACCTGATCCACGAGTTCGTTCCCGACCGCATCGCCGAGACCGGGCCGGCCGAGGGGCCGGCCGCCCCCGATCCCGGCTATGACGGCGCCACCGCGCTGCTGGTCCGCGACTTCCTCGACGCGGTCGAGGCGCTGTCGGCAGTGCTGGAGGAGGAGTCTGCCTGCATCGCCGCCGGCATGCTCGACCGGCTGGAGGTCTTCGCCCACCGCAAGGCGGCGATGGCCGAACAGCTGGAATCCTCCGTGCTGCGGGCGCGCGACGAGGGCATCCGCCTGCCCGACGATCTGCGCGCGATGACGCTGGAACGCATCGACCGGCTGGACCGGGCGGTGTCGGTCAACGCCGCCGGCCTCGTCGCCCTGCGCAAGGCGGTGCTGACCATCAACCGCAACCTGCTCGCCGCGCTTGAGAAGGCGTCGAGCGACGGCACCTATGCCCGCGACGGCCAGGCCCGCCGGCCGGTGGAACTGTCGGCCTCCGGCCTGAACGCCTCGCTTTAGCCCCGGCCCTTCACGCTGGACAGTTCGCCGGCCTGTTCCAGCTTGATGATGCTGGCGACCAGCGCGCGCTGGAAGCCGCGCGCGTCCGACGGCAGCGCCACCCCGCTGCCGGTCGGCCAGAATTCGACGAAGGCGAGGCTGCCCTCCTCCCCTGCGCCCGGCCATTCGAAGGCGACGCCCAGCCCGATCTCCTTGGTCGTCCGCCGATGATCGGTGACGAGGATGTGCGCCTCCCAATGCATGCCGCCGGTGCCCTTTTCCGCCCGCTGCTGGCTCCAGCCGCGCAGATAGTCGCGGAAGCTCTCGGACTGGCGGTCGAGCCGCACATAGCTCGACCGGTCTGTCACCGTCTGCGCCAGCCGCGTGGTGTAGCGCGCCTGGGCCAGCGCCCGCGTCACCTCCGCGCACAGCTCGTCGATCTGGGCGAAGCTGCGCCGCACCGTGTCGGCAAGGGCGGTCGCCAGGGTGGGACCGCTCAGGGCCGCCTTGCCCTGGTCCTTGCGGTACATGTCGAAAAGATCGTCCGAATCGCCCATCGCCATTCCCACGCCAGCGCCATCACCCCTATGGGCGGACCGCACCCTCCGAATTCAGCAAAAACACGTTAATAGCCGATGAAGCGGCAGTCGAAAGGGATGTGGAAAGCCCCGCCGATCTTTCCTTGCGGACCGCCCGCTCGCTCGATATGTTACGTTATAACATTACATATCGGACCGCGACGCATGACCGGGCAGCCACGAGGATGAAATACTATTTTTGCGCGCATCTCTTTGGCGACGGTTGCCCTCTCCCGCCCCGGGAGAGGGCGCAGAGCCGACGGACGCAGGCCGGACGAGCACCGAAGGTGATCGTAGGCGGAGCGCAGTCGCGAGACTTGCGAGCGACTTTGGACCCACGAAGTGGGGAGGGTGAGGGGTGGGCCAAGAGTCCCGAACCGCATGGCTTCGTGCCTAACCCCTCACCCTTCCCAAGCTGCGCTTGGGCCCCTTCCCTCTCCCGGGACGGGAGAGGGACTCACATGCGATTTCCCGGACCACACGCTGACGGACCTTGACCGCGGCGGCGGGGTCGCCCATGAATGCGGCGGTACTGGTTCTTCCGGCGGCCTCCGCCGGAAGCTAAGAGGGAACCCGGTGAACCGCGTTTCGCGGTAAAGCCGGGGCTGCCCCCGCAACTGTGAGCGGTGAGCCGTTCCGTCATTTTACGCCACTGGCGCCCTTCAGGGTGCTGGGAAGGCTGGACGGACCGGCGACGACCCGCAAGCCAGGAGACCTGCCAGCACCACAACGAATCGTCCTCGGGCGGGGTGTCCCGGTGGAACGCTTGCCATGCGTGTGGCCGGAGTCCGTCCAGGATACGCCCGCGCATGCTCCGCAAGTCGTCCGCCCGGTTCCCCTGCCCCGCAACGGCAGGAAGCACGGATGACGCCAGCGCCTTTCCCGACCGGACCATCCCAAAAACCATCACCACCCGCCGCCATCGCGGTGGAGGGGCTGGATTGCCGGCTGGGCGGCAGTCTGGGCGGCCGGACCGTGCTGCATCAGGTCGGCTTCTCCGTTCCGCCCGGCATCCTCCTCGGCATCCTCGGCCCCAACGGGTCAGGCAAGACCACGCTGCTGCGCTGCCTCGCCGGGTTGCAGGCCCCCTCGGCCGGCAGAATCCGCATCGAGGGCGAGGATCCGCGCGCCCTGCGCCCGGTGGAGCTGGCCCGCCGGCTGGCGCTCCAGGCGCAGGATTCCGCCGCCGCGCTGGGCTTCACCGTGCGCGACGTGGTCGGCATGGGCCGGCTGGCCCACCGCCGCTCCGCCTTCGCCGGTCCGGGGCCGGAGGATCGCGCCATCGTCGAGGACGCGCTGGCCCGGCTGGAGCTGACCGCGCTGGCCGACCGCCCGGTCGAACGGCTGTCGGGCGGCGAGCGCCAGCGGACGATGATCGCCCGCGCCCTGGCCCAACGCCCGCGCATCCTGCTGCTCGACGAGCCGACCAACCACCTGGACATCCACCACCGCTTCGCCCTGCTCGACCTGCTGCGCGGCCTCGGCATCACCGTGGTGGCGACACTGCACGACATCGATCTGGCGGCGCGCTGGTGCGACCGCATCCTGTTGATGAAGGACGGCCGCCTGCTGTCCGACGCCCCACCGGACGCGGCGCTGACCCCCGAGCGGCTGGCCGCGGTCTACCGGGTCGCCGCCACGGTGGACCGCCATCCCGGCAACGGCCGGCTGCGCATCGACCTCTCTCCCCTGCCGGCCACCTGACGGACCGCTCATGATCCCGCCCTTCCTCCGCGGCCTTGCGCTGGCCCTCCTGCTGGGAACGGCCGCCTGCGGTGCGCACGCCCAGAGCTACCCGGTCGAGGTCGCCAACTGCTTCGAGACCGCCCGTTTCACCGGCCCGCCCAAGCGGCCGATGGTGCACGACACCAACATGACGCAGACCATGCTGGATCTCGGCCTCGCCGACCGTCTGGTCGCCGTTTCCGGCATCGCCGGGGCCGAGCACCGGCTGATCGCCCCGCCCGGCGCCCCGCCCGGCATCGTCGCCGCCCTGCCGCGGCTGCCCGACCGCGCCCCGACGCTGGAGGCGGTGCTGTCCGCCGATCCCGACTTCCTGTTCGCCGGCTGGAGCTACGGCTTCAACGAGGCGCGCGGCCTCACCCCGGCGCGGCTGGCCGAGATGGGGGTCGCCACCTACAGCTTGCGGGAAAGCTGCATCCGCATCGGCCCGCGCGAGCCGATCAGCATGGACACGCTCTACGCCGACCTGCTGTCCCTCGGCAAAATCTTCGGCATTTCCGAGCGCGCCGAAGCGATGGTCGCCGATTTCCGCCGCCGCGTCGCCGCGGTGACCGAGCGCACCGCCGCCGCCACCGAGCGTCCGCGCGTGATGTATTGCGACGACTGCCACACCGACGGCGCGCCGCTGTCGGTCGGGCGCGAGGGCATGACCAGCCTGCTGATGGAGCTGGCCGGCGGCCGCAACATCTTCGACGACATCCCCAACAGCTATGTCCGGGTCAGCTGGGAGGAGATGGTGCGGCGGAATCCGCAATGGATCATCGTCAGCGACCACCGCATCCCGGCCGAGGCGGCGATCCGCCATCTGCTGGCCGCGCCGCAGCTGGCCGATGTCGAGGCGGTGCGCGAGCGCCGCTTCATCGTCCTGACCTATGCCGAGCAGACGCCCTCGACCCGCAACGTCGATGCGCTGGAACGGATGGCCCGCACCCTGCACCCGGAGCTGTTCAGGCAATGAGCCGCTCCCGCCTGCCCCTGCTGCTGGCCGTCCTTCTCGTGCCGTCCCTGGTCGCCGCCGTCGGCTTCGGCGCCGCGCCCATCCCGGTCGCCAAGGTCTGGGCGGTGATCGCGCACGAGCTTTGGCCGGCGCTCCCCCCGCTCCCCGACGCCAGCCGGGCCGAGCGCAACATCGTCTGGGAACTGCGGCTGCCGCGCGTGCTGCTGGGCGCGCTGGCCGGGGCCGGGCTGGCGGCGGTGGGCGCCGTGCTCCAAGTGGTGACGCGCAACCCGCTGGCCGACCCCTACCTGTTCGGCGTGTCGGCCGGCGCCTCGGTCGGGGCGGTGACCGTCCTGCTCTATGCTGGCGCCGTGGCCGGATCGGTGGGCTTGCCGGCCGCCGCCTTCCTGGGCGCGCTCACCGCCATGCTGGCCGTCTTCGCGGCGGCACGGGGCCGCGACGGCACGGTGAGCAGCGAGCGGCTGGTGCTGACCGGGGTCGCGGTCGCCTTCATCCTGCATGCGGTCACCAACGCGCTGATCGTCGCCGCCATGGACCGCGGGGCCGACGCCGCGCTGTTCTGGATGATGGGCGGCTTCGGCACCGCGCGCTGGAGCATCCTGCCCATCCCAGCCGGCCTCACCCTCGCCGGGCTGCTCTGGCTGTGGCTGCGCGCCGACACCGTCAACACGCTGGCGCTGGGCGACGATGCCGCCCGCTCGCTCGGCACCGATCCGGGACGCCTGCGGCTGGAGCTGTTCGCCGTCACCGCGCTGATGACCGGGGCGCTGGTGTCGGCCTGCGGCGGCATCGGCTTCGTCGGGCTGGCGGTGCCGCACATCGCGCGGATGCTGGTCGGCGGTTCCCTGCGGGCGCTGCTGCCGGTGGCGGCGCTGGGCGGCGCGCTGCTGCTGCTGTGGGTCGACGTCGTCGCCCGCACCGCCTTCGCCCCGCGCGAGATCCCGGTCGGCGTCGTCACCGCGCTCGTCGGCGGCGCCTTCTTCCTCTGGCTCATGCGCCACAAGTCCGCGCTGTAGGGGAGATGACATGATGGAACACGGCACCATGCCCCCGACCCTGCCGAATCCGGCGCGGACCATCGTCCTCTATGGCCGCGCGTCCTTCGACCATGGCCAGACCCTCAAGACCCTGGCGGCGGCGCTGACCGCCCTCCATGCCGCGCGCGGCGAGACGGTGACGGTGGCGACCGCCCATGCCGACCTGTCCGGCCCCGCCCTGCCCGCCGTCCTGGCCGGGCTGGAGCGGGCCGGCGCGACCGAAGCGCTGGTGATCCCCAGCATGGTCCCGGCCGATCCCAGCCTGTCGGCATGGCTGCCGGGGGCGCTCAGCCATTGGATAGCGCAGGGCAGCCGGATGACCGTCCGGCTGGCCCCGCCGGTGGAAAGCGCGCTGGACCTGCCCGCCGCCCTCGACCGCATCGCAAGCGACGCCTCCGCCGCAACGGACGTATGCGCGACCGAGCCCAGCCTCGGGAAGCCCGGCTGGTCGGCGATCCCCGAGCATGGCCGGCAGATCTTCGTCTGCGTCGGCGCCCGCTGCCTGCATCGCGGCGCCGATGCGCTGTACCAGCATCTGCGCGCGGCGATGAAGGGGCACCGCGCGCTGAACGCCGGCCCGCGCCGGGTGATGTGCGCGCGGACCAGCTGCCTCTACCCGTGCAACCGCGGCCCGCTGCTGGTCGTGCAGCCCGATGCGGTCTGGTACGGCGACCTGACGCCCGAGCGGATCGACCGCCTCGTCGCCGGCCATCTGCTGGCCGACGCGCCGCACGCCGCCGACATCCTGCACCGCAATCTCCCGGCCGAGCCGGCGGAGGACGACCCGATGGGTTGACGCCGCCGCACCCATCTCCCGCGCCGTCCGCCTGACCGGCCGACGTCCCCGACCCGAACACCACCCGCCTTCCGCGAAGCCCCGCCTTCGCGGCACGCCTCTCCATGCCTTTTTGCAAACCATCCTCTGGGGGGATTTTCCTTGCGTCCTGTCCATCTCCGCTCCGGCCCGGCCCGCCGACCGTCCCCGCTGGCGACGCTGCTGCTCGCGGCGGCCTCCTTCGGTCCGGCCACTGCATTTGCCGCCGACGCCGAGCCGCCGGTCACACCCGCCCCGGTGACGCTGTCTCCCGTCACCGTCACCGGCAAGGCGGCGGACCCGGCGCCGGCCGGGCTGGCGCTCGACCGCCCGAACACCGGCGGCAGCCGCCTGGACCTCACGCCGCTGGAAACCCCGGCCAGCGTCGAGGTGATCTCCGGCCGGACCATCCGCGACCGCGGCCAGACCACCGTGACCGAGGCCGTCACCCAGAACGCCACCGGCTTCACCTCGCTGGCGGCGCCCGGCAACGGCGGCTCGTCGCTGGCGACGCGCGGCTTCGCCGGCCACGGCTCGGTGATGCAGCTCTATGACGGGACGCGGCTCTATGTCGGGTCGGGCACCGTCACCTTCCCGTTCGACAGCTGGTCGGCCGAGCGGATCGAGGTGCTGCGCGGCCCGGCCTCCGTCCTCTATGGCGAGGGGGCGATCGGCGGCGTGATCAACGTGGTGCCCAAGCGCCCGACCACCGATGCCCGCCACGAAGCGATGGTCGCCATCGGCACCGACGGCACCCGCCGCGCCGCCTTCGGCAGCGGCGGCCCGGTGAGCGAAAAGCTGTCCTACCGGCTGGATGTCAGCGGCAACCGCTCCAACGGCTGGGTCGACCGCGGCGACACGAAGAACCTCGCGGTGTCGGGCGCGGTGAGGCTCCAGGCGACGCCCGACTTCGCCGTCACCCTGTCCAACGACTATGGCGACCAGCAGCCGCAGGAATATTTCGGCACGCCGCTGATCAATGGCGGCCTGAACGACGCGCTGCGCCACCGCAACTACAATGTGGCCGACAGCGCGATCCGCTATCGCGACAACTGGACCCAGCTGAAGGCCGAATGGGCGGTGTCCGATGCGCTGACCCTGCGCAACACCGCCTATCACCTGACCAGCCATCGCCATTGGAAGGACGTGGAGAGCTACGCCTGGATCCCGGCCACCCAGCGGATCCAGCGCAGCAGCTACATCGAGATCTACCACGACCAGCGGCAGGTCGGCGACCGCTTCGACGCGACGTGGCGCGGCTCGCTGTTCGGGCTGAAGAACGAGATGGTCGGCGGCTTCGACCTGAACCGGATCGAGTTCAAGCACACCAACAACTCGCCCTATGGCGGGTCGAGCAGCGTCGATCCCTTCGACCCGGCGCCCGGCCTGTTCCTCAACAGCGCCGGCACCTCGCCGCGCAGCCGCTCGCGCACCCACCAATATGCGCTGTTCGCCGAGGACCGGCTGTCGCTGACCCCGCAACTGGCGCTGGTCGGCGGCATCCGTTACGACGCCCCCACGGTCGAGCGCTGGGATCTGGTGGCGAACAGCAGCTACACCAAGGACTTCCACGCCACCAGCTGGCGGACCGGCGCGGTGTACGAGGTCGTTCCCGGCCTCGCCCTCTACGGACAATACGCCACGGCGGTCGATCCGGTCGGCAACCTGATCTCGCTGTCGCCGGCGCAGAAGGATTTCGAGCTGTCCACCGGCCGCCAGCTGGAGATCGGCGTCAAGCAGTCCTTCCTGGAGGGCCGCGGCGAGTGGACGCTGGCCGCCTACCGCCTCGTCAAGGACAAGCTGCTGACCACCGACCCCAACCGGCCGGCGGTGACGATGCAGGTCGGCCGGCAATCCGCCCGCGGGCTGGAGGCGTCGCTGTCGCTCGGCCTGTGGGAGGGGGTGCGGGTCGACGTGAACGGCGCGCTGCTGCAGGCCAAGTATGACGACTTCACGCAAACGGTGTCGGGCCGCGCGGTGTCCTATGCCGGCAACGTGCCGACCGGCGTGCCGGAGCGCACCGCCAACATCTGGGGAAGCTGGGCCTTCCTGCCCGGCTGGGAGGCGCGGGCCGGCGTGCAGTATGTCGGCAAGACCTACGCCGACGCCGCCAACACCAGCGTCCGCCCTGCCTACACGGTGGTCAATGCCGGGCTGGACTACCGGCCGACGGACAATACCAAGCTCAGCCTGCGCGCCTACAACCTGTTCGACGAGGTCTATGCCGTGGCCGGCGGCACGACGAGCTGGGTGCTGGGCCGTCCGCGCTCGGCCGAGCTGGCCTTCTCCATGACCTTCTGAGGGCCGGCCCAGGGTGATCGCATACGACTCCCTCTCCCGTCCCGGGAGAGGGAAGGGGCCCATGCGGAGCATGGGAAGGGTGAGGGGTGATCCAAGGAACCATGCGGTTCTGGCCCCTTGCTTTGCCCCTCACCCTCCCCACTTCGTGGGTCCAAAGTCGCTCGCAAGTCTCGCGACTGCGCTCCGCCTACGATCACCTTCGGTGCTCGTCCGGCCTGCGGCCGTCGGCTCTGCGCCCTCTCCCGGGGCGGGAGAGGGCGTTTACCGCCATATGCGATTGCCCTGAGGTCCGGCCGCAGCGCCCTTGCAAATCACGTTATGATATAACATTACTAATGCGGCTCCTCCGTCCACCGAGACCGCATGCACTGCCCGACCGCTCCCCTGGCCCCCCTTTCCTCCCACGGCTTCACCGGCCCGGAGGATCGGGGGCATGTCGCCCTCTGCGGCACCGCCGCCGGACTGTTCGCCATCCGCCGCCCCGGCGTGACGCTGGCCGTGTGGCGGCGCCGTCTGCCGGCCGGCATCGCCGGGGAATGCGCCCGGCTCGGGCCAGTGCCTGATGCGGGACCGGATGCCGCACCGGAAGCGGCTGCCGGCCGGCCTTCCGTCCGCCTCGTCACCACGCCGGACGGCGTCGCCGCGGACCTCGCCGCCGCCCTGCCGTCCGGATGGGCCGGCGGGCCACTGATCCGCGATGCCGTCCGGCTGGTGCGCCTCTATGCCGACATCGTCGGCTGTCCCGCGGTCCAACTGCGGCTCGACAGCGTGGCCGGCAACGGCTGCCGCTTCTTCCATGCCGACCATGTCGGGCTGCGCCTGCTCTGCACCTACCGGGGGGCCGGAACCCACTGGCTGCCCGACGACGCGGTTGCGCGCTCCGCCCTGGGGCGGGGCGACAACGACGCCGTGCTGTCCGATCCCCGCCGCATCCGCAAGCTCGGCACCGGTCATGTCGGCCTGCTGAAGGGCGAGGACTGGCCCGGCAACCGCGGGCGCGGCCTCGTCCACCGCTCGCCGCCGGCCGATCCGTCGGGGGCACCGCGCCTGCTGCTCTGCCTGGACCATCATGATCATCCTGAGGATTGACCGGCATGATGATTGACCGGCCCCGGTCGCCGCTGGCCGCCTCCGCCCTGACGCGGATCGCCGTCGCCGTCCTGCTCTGCGCCCTGCTCTGGCTGACGGTCGCCTGGGCGCTCGACTGGGCACTCGACTGAGGTGCATGAAATGACCGCATTCCTCAGCGACGGAGCGGCGGACACGCTGGTCCGACTGACCGACCTGACGCTGGGCTACCGGCGGCATCCGGCGGTCCACCACCTGTCCGGCGGCTTCCGCGACGGCTCGCTCACCGCCATCGTCGGGCCGAACGGCGCCGGCAAGAGCACCCTGCTGAAGGCGGTGGTCGGCGCCCTGCCGCCCTTCGGCGGCTCGGTGACGCTGCACGGGCTGGAGGCCGCCGACATCGCCTATCTGCCGCAGCAGGCCGAGGTGGAGCGCGACTTTCCCATCGACGTGCTGGACACCGTGCTGCTCGGCCATTGGCGGCGGGTCGGCCTGTTCCGCCGCATCGGCCGCGCCCTGGCCCGGCAGGCCGAGGAGGCGCTGGCGGTGGTCGGCCTGTCCGGTTTCGAGCGGCGCCCGATCGGCGCCCTGTCGGCCGGCCAGTTCCAGCGCGTGCTGTTCGCCCGCATGCTGTTGCAGGACGCCCGCCTGATCCTGCTCGACGAGCCCTTCACCGCCATCGACGCCCGCACCACCGCCGACCTGCTCGACGTCGTGCGGCGCTGGCATGGCGAGCGGCGGACGGTGGTCGCCGTGCTGCACGACCTCGATCAGGTCCGCGCCCATTTCCCCGACACGCTGCTGCTGGCGCGCGAGCCGGTCGCCTGGGGCCGCACCGCCGACACGCTGACCGCCGCCAACCTCGACCGCGCCCGCTCGATGGCCGAGGCGTGGGACGACCGCGCCCGCCCCTGCCGGAGGACTGCGCCGTGACCGCCTCCGACCTTCTCGCCGGCCCCTTCCTGGAATTCGCCTTCATGCGCCGCGCGCTCGCCGCCTGCGTGGCGCTGTCGCTCGGCTGCGGCCCCGTCGGAGTCCTGCTGGTGCTGCGGCGGATGAGCCTGATGGGCGACGCCATGTCCCATGCCGTGCTGCCCGGCGCCGCCATCGGCTTCCTGACCGCCGGCCTGTCCTTGTGGGCGATGAGCATCGGCGGCTTTCTCGCCGGGCTGGCGGTGGCGCTGCTCGCCGGGCTGGTGTCGCGGGCGACCAGCCTGCGCGAGGATGCCAGCTTCGCCGCCTTCTACCTGATCTCGCTGGCCGGCGGCGTGCTGATCGTCTCGCTGCGCGGCAGCAACGTCGACCTGATGCATGTGCTGTTCGGCACCATCCTGGCGGTTGACGATGCCGGCCTGCTGCTGGTCGCCGGCATCGCCACCGTCACGCTGCTGACGCTGGCGCTGCTCTACCGCCCGCTGGTGGTGGAATGCTTCGACCCCGGCTTCCTGCGCGCGGTCGGCGGGTCGCGCGGACGCCTGGGGGCGCTGTGCCATCTCGTCTTTCTGGTGCTGGTGGTCCTCAACCTCGTCGGCGGCTTCCAGGCGCTCGGCACGCTGATGGCGGTCGGGCTGATGATGCTGCCGGCGGCCTCCGCCCGCTTCTGGGCCGAACGCATCGTCACGCTGGCGCTGACCGCGATGGCGCTCGCCATGGCGTCCGGCATCGGCGGGCTGCTGCTGTCCTTCCATTTCAACCTGCCCTCGGGGCCGGCGATCGTCCTGGTCGCCGGAGCCGCCTACCTGCTGTCCCTCGCCCTCGGCCCGGTCGGCAGCCTGCGGACGCGCTGGTTCCCCGGCCGGCATCTCGACGCCTGAGTTCCCCTGCTCTTAGGAGAGTCTCCCATGAAACGCACATTCGCCGTCTCGCTGGCCGCCACGCTCGTGGCGGCGCTGGCGCTCTTCGCGCCGCCTGCCCTGGCCGAACCGGTGAAGGTGGTCGCCACCTTCACCATTCTCGGCGACATGGTCCGCCAGATCGGCGGCTCCGAGGTCGCGGTGACGACGCTGGTCGGGCCCGACGGCGACGCCCATGTCTACGAGCCGACCCCCGCCGACGCCCGCGCGCTCGGCGCCGCCAACCTCGTCGTCGCCAACGGGCTGGGGATGGAGGGCTGGATCGACCGTCTGGTCAAGGCGTCCGGCTACAAGGGGCCGGTCACCGTCACCAGCACCGGCATCAAGCCGATCGCCGGCGAGGAGGAGCATGACGAGAAGGGCCACGACGACCACGATCATGGCCACGACCATGCCCACGATCACGGCGCCCACGACCCGCATGCCTGGCAGTCGGTCGCCAACGCGAAGATCTACGCCGACAACATCCTGAAGGGCCTGGTCGCCGCGGCTCCGGCCAAGGCCGACGTCATGCGCGCCAACCATGCCGCCTACCGGGCGAAGCTCGACGCGGTGGAGGCCGAGATCAAGGCGGCGCTGAAGCCGATCCCGCGCAAGGACCGCAAGATCGTCACCTCGCACGATGCCTTCGGCTATTACGCCAAGGCCTATGGCGTGACCTTCCTGGCCCCGGTCGGCGTCTCCACCGAGGCCGAGGCGTCGGCCGGCGACATCGCCAGGCTGATCCGCCAGATCAAGAAGGAGAAGATCAAGGCGGTCTTCGTCGAGACCATCGCCGATCCGCGCATGCTGGAGCAGATCGCGCGGGAGACCGGCGCCCGCATCGGCGGCCGGGTCTATTCCGACGCGCTGTCGGCGGCGGACGGGCCGGCCGCGACCTACATCGACATGATGCGCCACAATCTGGCCCAGTTCACCAAGGCGCTGACGCCCGCCTCCTGACCTTCAACCTCCGGAAACAGCCGGACGAGGACGTCCCCCGTGCCTTCAGACGGTGGCGTCCCCGTCGGTCAAGGCGCTCCGCACCGCCGCCGACAGATCCAGCGGAGACACCGGCTTGTGCAGCAGCGAGAAGCCGCTGCGGCTCGCCTCCCGGATGCGCTCCGGCGAGGTGTCGCCGGTCAGGATGATGCCGGGCACGGCGATCCCGAATGTGGTCCGCAACAGCCTGATGATATCCGCCCCGGTCTCGTCCTCCCCCAGCCGGTAATCGGCGATGACCAGATCCGGCGGTTGGATTTCGTCGAACCGCGCCAGCGCCGCCTCCTTGTCCTCCGCGACCGACACTTCGAAGTCCTGCTGTTCGAGATACTGGCGGATGCTGTCGAGCACCACCGGGTCGTCGTCGATCACCAGCACGCGCCAACCCGCGCCATCGAGTGCATATTCTTCGGAAGGAGCTGTCTCCGCCGCCTCGGCCCCATCGGCGAGCGGGACGACGACCTCGAAGACCGACCCCTTCCCCAGCCTCGACCGCACGCCGATCGGGTGGTGCAGCAGCAGGGCGAGCCGGTCCACGATCGACAGGCCCAGGCCAAGCCCCTGCTGGCGGTCCCGCTCGAAATTGCCGACCTGATGGAACTCCTCGAAGATCGACTTCAGCTGTCCTTCGGGTATTCCCCGGCCGGTGTCCCAGACCTGGATGCGCACGGCGCCATGGGCATGGCGGCATCCGATCAGGATGCGCCCGCTGTCCGTGTATTTCACCGCATTGGCCAGGAGGTTCTGCAGGATGCGGCCCAACAGCTTCGGGTCGCTGTTGACGGTGACGCCTGTGTCGACCGAGTGCAGCGTCAGCCCGGCGGCCTGGGCGAGCGGTGTGAACTCCGCGGCCAGCCGGTCGAGGAGTCTGCGCAGCCGGAACGGCTTCGGCTGGACGTCAACCACCCCGGCGTCGAGGCGCGACACATGCAGGATCTCGTCCAGCATCGACTGCAGGGCGGTCAGGGTGTTGCCCAGGCTGTTCAGCAGCTTCGCCGAGGCCGGCGCCAGATCCTGGCAGGTCAGCAGATGGTGGAACAGCACCGCCGCCTGCACCGGCTGGCGCAGATCATGGCTGGCGGCGGCGAGGAAGCGGGTCTTGCCGGCGCTCGCCTGCTCCGCCACCGCCTTGGCGGCGGCCAGCGCCTGCCGGGCGCGGTTGCGCTCGGTGATCTCCTCGATGCCGAGGAGGAGCAGCCGACGGTCCGACCGGCTCAGCGGGCGGGCGTTGATCTGTAACGCGCGCAGCCCTTCGCCGTCGCATCCGGCGGCGATCTCCAACGCTTCGATGGTGGAGCCGTCGGCGATCATCGTCCTCAGCCGCCCGTCCAGCACGCTGTCCCGGAAAAGCCCGCCGGCGAGGTCGGCCAGCGGATGCCCCAGCGTCGCCTCCGGCGTGGTGGCGAACTTGTGGTAATAGGCCTGGCTGGCGGTCGCCACCGTCAGGCCGGCATCGAGCACCAGCAGCGGCTCGCGCACGGTGTCGACAATGGCTTCGGCGAAGTCGCGGGCCGTCCGCACCGCATCCTGGATGGCGCCCCGCTCCATGGCGAGGCCCAGCACGTTGGCGACCGCCTGCAGGAACTCGACGTCGTCGTCGCCGAACCGGTCCGGTTGCCGGCTGTACAGGGCCAGGACGGCCGGTTCCGTCGCATCGCCCTCGCCACCGAAGGCGACCCCGACCCCACTGACGATGCCGGGGACGGGCGGAGTGCCGGGCACCCGTCGGTCGGCGGCGAAATCGCCGACGACGAGCGGCTCCCTCGACCGGAAGATCCGGCCGAGATGCGACGAGGCATCGCCCGGAACCTCCAAGGCTGCGCTCCCGGTCCGGGTCCAGCCCCAGCCCTCCAGCAGCCGTAGCCGTCCGGCGTTGGCGGACGGAACGAAGATGCCGACGAGGTCGGCACCGAAGGTTTCGGCGACGAGGCTGGTGGCCGTGCGCAGAAGGACGTCCGGAGTCTCGTCACCCAACGCCTTGCGGCCCAGATCGGCGACCAGCTTCTGCTGCCGGACCCGTTCGGAGAGGGTGGCCGCGGTGCGTTTCAGCGCCGTGACGTCGCTGAAGGTGATGACGGTCCCCTCGATCCGGTTGTCCTGGGTCCGGTAGGGATGGATCCGGCGCAGCAGCGTGCTGCCGCTCTCGGTCTCCACCTCGCGCTCCAGCGGCGACAGGGTGTCGAGCACCGCGCGGATGTCGGCCGCCAGGTCTGGGTCGGTGAAGTTGCGCGAGATGTCGGTGATCGGCCGCCCGAGATCCGTCGGAATCAACGCGAACAGGCGCGTCGCCGGGGCGGTGAAGCGCTTGATCCTCAGCTCGGGCGACAGGAACAGCGTCGCGATGTCGGTGCTGGTCAGCAGGTTGGTCAGGTCGTTGGTCGCGCTCTCCAACTCGTCGACCTTCTCGTGAAGCTGGCTGTTGAGGGTACCGAGCTCCTCGTTCAGCGACTGCAGCTCCTCCTTGGAAGTCTCCATCTCCTCGTTGGAGGATTGCAGCTCCTCGTTGATCGACAGGATTTCCTCGTTGGCGGCGCGCAGGGCCTCGTTCGAAGCCTCCAGCTCCAGGATGGTGGCATTCAGATCCTCGCGCGTCACCCGCAACTCATGCTCGAGCTGTTCGACGGCGGACGCTTCGGCCGATGCCAGCATGTCGTCGCCCGGCGGCGCCGTTTCCAGCGTCGTGTCCCGGACGAAGGTCACCAGCAGCACGCTTTCCATCGCCTGCGGCG
>NZ_CP012405.1:452500-518276 GCF_001305595.1 Azospirillum thiophilum | reverse complement strand
TTCGGCACCAACAACATCGACACCTGCGCCCGTGTCTGCCATTCGCCGACCGGCTACGGCCTGTCGCAGACCTTCGGCACCTCGGCCGGCACCCAGGATTTCAAGAGCGTCGACAAGTCCGACGTCATGCTGGTGATCGGCGCCAACCCGACCGACGGCCATCCGGTGTTCGGCTCGCGCATGAAGCGGCGGCTGCGCGCCGGGGCCAAGCTGATCGTCGTCGATCCGCGCCGGATCGATCTGGTCCGCAGCCCGCACGTCCAGGCCGACTATCATCTCCAGCTCCAGCCCGGCACCAACGTCGCCGTGGTGAACGCCATCGCCCACGTCATCGTCACCGAGGGGCTGGTCGACCGTCCCTTCGTCGAGGAGCGCTGCGATCCCAAGGAATTCGCCAAGTGGGAGGCGTTCATCGCCGAGCACCGCAACTCGCCGGAATATCTGGAATCCCGCACCGGCGTCCCGGCCGACCAGATCCGCGGCGCCGCCCGCCTCTACGCCACCGGCGGCAACGCCGCGATCTACTACGGGCTGGGCGTGACCGAGCACAGCCAGGGCTCCAGCACGGTGATGGCGATCGCCAACCTTGCGATGGCGACCGGCAACATCGGCCGCGAGGGCGTCGGGGTGAACCCGCTGCGCGGCCAGAACAACGTGCAGGGCTCCTGCGACATGGGCTCCTTCCCGCACGAGCTGCCGGGCTACCGCCATGTCTCCGACGACGCCGTCCGCCACGAGTTCGAGACCGCCTGGGGCGTCACGCTCGATCCGGAACCCGGCCTGCGCATCCCCAACATGTTCGACAGCGCGCATGACGGCAGCTTCCGCGGCCTGTTCGTGCAGGGCGAGGACATCGTCCAGTCCGATCCCAACACCCACCACGTCACCTCGGCGCTGGAATCGCTGGACATCGTCATCGTCCAGGATCTGTTCCTGAACGAGACGGCGGCCTTCGCCCATGTCTTCTTCCCCGGCACCTCCTTCCTGGAGAAGGACGGCACCTTCACCAACGCCGAGCGCCGCATCAACCGCGTCCGCAAGGCGATGCCGTCCAAGGTGGGCCGGGACGAGCATTGGGTCGCCTGCGCGCTGGCGACGGCGATGGGCTACCCGATGCACTATGAGAACACGGCGCAGATCATGGACGAGATCGCGTCGCTGACCCCGACCTTCCGCGGCGTCAGCTTCGAGAAGCTCGACCGCGTCGGCAGCGTCCAGTGGCCCTGCACCGGGTTCGAGGACGACGACACCGGCATGGCGATCATGCATGGCGAGACCTTCGCCCGCGGCCTCGGCCGCTTTGTGATCACCGAATATGTGCCGACCGACGAGCGGACGACGAGGATGTACCCGCTGGTGCTGACCACCGGCCGCATCCTCGCCCATTACAACGTCGGCGCACAGACCCGCCGCACCGCGAACGTGGCCTGGCATCCGGAGGATGTGCTGGAGATCAACCCGGTGGATGCCGAGATCCGCGGCGTCAAGGACGGCGACATGGTGTCGCTGGCCAGCCGGATGGGCGCCACCACGCTGAAGGCGGTCATCTCCGACCGCATGCCGGCCGGCGTCGTCTACACCACCTTCCACCACCCGGTGACCGGCGCCAACGTCATCACCACGGAAAATTCGGACTGGGCGACCAACTGCCCCGAATATAAGGTGACGGCGGTGCAGATCACCCGCAGCAACCAGCCCTCGGACTGGCAGGTCGACTACGCGAGGAACGACGTCGAGCGCAAGCGGATCGCCGCCGCCAACGTCATCGCCGCCGAATGACCGTGGCCTCGCGCTGAGGAGAAGGAAGCATGACCGCGATGCCTTCGGGGCCGATCCCTCCGGACGACAGTTCCATGTGCTCCATCGCCGTCACCGGCACCGGCTTTCCCGCCGGTGTCGGGGTGGAGGAGGGCGCGGATGTCGAATGGCAGGTGCCGGAGGAGACCGCGGTCGCCTTCGAATACAACGGCCGCTCCCACGCGGTGATGATGGCGACCCCCGCCGATCTGGAGGATTTCGCGCTGGGCTTCAGCCTGGCCGAGGAGATCGTCGGGGCTGCAGCCGATATCGAGAAAACCGCCGTGCGGGAAACGCCGCTGGGCTTCGTCGTCAACATGACGGTCGATCCCCTGCGGCTCCTGCGCGGAAGCCTGCGCAGCCGCTCCATGGAGGGGCGGAGCGGCTGTGGCCTGTGCGGCGTGGACAGTCTTGTCCACGCCGTTCGGGAGCCCCGGAAGATCACGGCGACGCTGGAGGTGGAGCCGGCCGCGGTCGCCGCCGCCTTCCGCGCCCTGCCGGACCACCAGCCGATGAACCGGGCCAACCGCTCGGTCCACGCCGCCGCCTGGTGCGCGCCGGATGGCGCCATCCGGATGGCGCGCGAGGATGTCGGCCGCCACAACGCGCTCGACAAGCTGATCGGCGCCATCGCCCGGTCCGGGGCCGATCCGGCCACCGGCTTCGTGGTGATGACCAGCCGGTGCAGCTTCGAGCTGGTGCAGAAGACCGCTGCGGTGGGCATTCCGCTGCTGGCGACCATCTCGGCGCCGACCGCGCTGGCGCTCGAGCTGGCGCGCACCGCCGGCCTCACTTTGGGAGCGCTGTCGCGCCGCGACGGCATCATCCTGTTCCGCTGATCCCAACCCAGCCACGTCACGGGAGAGACACCGATGAGCCACACGAACCATGCCAAGGAACTGGTCCGGATGGCGAACCAGATCGCCGTCCATTTCGCCACCTATCCGCACGAGGAGGCGGTGACGGAGACGGCGACCCACATCCGCAAATTCTGGGATCCGCGCATGCGCGCCGGCCTGTTCGCCCATGTCAAGGCCGGCGGCGAGGCCGACCTGCACGAGGTTGCGCGCGGCGCGGTGGGGATGCTTCAGGCCCGCTGACCGGTGTAAGGGCGCGCTGCCGTCCGTCGTCCGTCAGGACGCCGCCGGCAGCGCGTCCCGCGCCTGTTCCTCGTCGGCGTAGCGGCGGGCGAGGACGGCGCAGACCATCAGCTGGATCTGGTGGAACAGCATCACCGGCAGCAGCACCAGCCCGGCGGTGGCCGGCGCGAACAGCAGGCCGGCCATCGGCACGCCGCTGACCAGCGACTTCTTCGACCCGCAGAAGACGATGGTGGTCTCGTCGGCGCGGGAAAAGCCCAGGCGGCGGCTCAACAGCGTGGTGCCGACCAGGAACACCGCCAGGATGACGCAATCGATCAGCACCACCATGCCCAGCGCCGCCGGCGGCACCTGGGTCCACAGGCCGTTCGCCACCGCCTCGCTGAAGGCGAGATAGACGACCAGCAGGATCGATCCGCGGTCGGTCACCCGCAGCACCGCCTTGTGCCGCGCCGCCCAGGCGCCGACCCAGCGCCGCAGCAACTGGCCCAGCACAAAGGGTAGCAGCAGCTGCGCCGCGATGGTCTGGAGCGTGTCCAGCGACAGGGCCCCGCCCTGCACCTTCAGGAACAGTGCGACCAGCAGCGGCGTCATCAGGATGCCGGAAATGTTGGACAGGGTGGAGCTGCACACCGCCGCCGCCACATTGCCCCGCGCCATCGAGGTGAAGGCGATCGAGGATTGGACGGTGGAGGGCAGCAGGCAGAGGAACTGCACGCCGATGGCGAGCGCCGGGGGCAGCAGCCGTTCCGGCATGGTCTCCACCACCAGCCAGCCGATCAGCGGGAAGGCGACGAAGGTCAGGGCGAAGATCAGCAGGTGCAGGCGCCAGTGGCCGATGCCCGCCACCACCTCTTCCCGCGGCAGCCGGGCGCCGTGCAGGAAGAACAGCAGCGCGATCGCCGCCTCGGCCAGCCAATGGACGCCGAGCGCGAGCTGCCCATGCACCGGCAGCACGGACGCCACGCCGACTGTGGCCGCCAGGGCCATGGTGAAGCCGTCCAGGTTCGGGCGCGGTACGCGGATCATCGTCACAGGCTCCTCAACGCGGCGTGTCCCCCGGCGTGTTCCCCGGGGCGTGTTCCAGGTATACAGTATCCAATACCTACCCCCGCAGCGCAGCAATTGGGAAGCGCGACCATGCCGCATCCGGCCCGGTCAGGCGCATGGCAGCCTTGAATGGATTGGCTTTTTCGACCTCTTTCCACGATGCGGAACCGTATCCGCAGCGGAGCATCTCCCTAATCCCTTGAGCCGGCATAGGTTTTCGAAGCTCCCAGCTTGCCCCTTGCCTCGCGCCCGGCCATACGGTAACGTATGGTCAAAGAGCGGATAATTTCCCAGGGGAGCGATACGCCCATGCTGTCCAACCAGTACCCGAGCCTGAATTTCGACCTCGGCGAGGCGGCCGACATGCTGCGCGATTCGGTGCGCAGCTTCGCCGCCAACGAGATCGCTCCCCGTGCCGCCGAGATCGACCGCTCCAACGAGTTCCCGAACGACCTCTGGCGCAAGATGGGCGACCTCGGCATCCTCGGCGTGACCGTCGACGAGGAGTATGGCGGCGCCGGCATGGGCTATCTGGAACATGTGGTGGCGATGGAGGAGGTGTCCCGCGCCTCGGCCTCGGTGGGCCTCAGCTACGGCGCCCACTCCAACCTCTGCGTCAACCAGATCCGCAAGAACGGCAGCGAGGAGCAGAAGCGCCGCTATTTGCCCAAGCTGATCTCCGGCGAGCATGTCGGCGCGCTGGCGATGTCGGAGCCGAACGCCGGGTCCGACGTGGTGTCGATGAAGCTGCGGGCCGACAAGAAGGGCGACCGCTATGTGCTGAACGGCACCAAGATGTGGATCACCAACGGCCCCGACGCCGACACGCTGGTGATCTACGCCAAGACCGACGTCGCCGCCGGCCCGCGCGGCATCACCGCCTTCCTGGTCGAGAAGGGCTTCAAGGGCTTCTCGGTGGCGCAGAAGCTGGACAAGCTGGGCATGCGCGGCTCCAACACCGGCGAGCTGGTGTTCGAGGATTGCGAGGTGCCGGAGGAGAACGTCCTGGGCGGCGTCGGGCGCGGCGTGAACGTCCTGATGTCGGGGCTGGATTACGAGCGCGCGGTGTTGTCCGGCGGGCCGCTCGGCATCATGCAGGCCTGCATGGACGTGGTGATCCCCTACCTGCATGACCGCAAGCAGTTCGGGCAGGCCATCGGCGAGTTCCAGCTGATGCAGGGCAAGCTGGCCGACATGTACACCATCATGAACGCCGCCAAGGCCTATGTGTACACCGTCGCCAAGGCCTGCGACCGCGGCGAGACCACCCGCAAGGACGCCGCCGCCGCCATCCTCTATTCCGCCGAAAAGGCGACCTGGATGGCTCTGGAGGCCATTCAAACCCTGGGCGGCAACGGCTACATCAATGAATATCCGACCGGCCGCCTGCTGCGCGACGCCAAGCTCTACGAGATCGGCGCCGGCACCAGCGAAATCCGCCGCATGCTGATCGGGCGCGAGCTGTTCAAAGAGACGGCTTGAGGCGTCCGGGCAAAGAACAGAGCATCGAGGGAAAGGGACCGACCACCATGACCGACAGCATCGTCATCGCCGCCGCCGCCCGCACGCCGATGGGCGGCTTCCAGGGCGACCTCATGGGCCTGACCGGCCCGCAGCTGGGCGCCGCCGCCATCCGGGCGGCGCTGGAGCGCGCCGGCTTGGCCGGAGACGCGGTGGACGAGGTGTTCATGGGCAACGTGCTGTCGGCCGGGCTGGGCCAGGCCCCGGCGCGGCAGGCGGCACTCGGCGCCGGGCTGCCGAAGGGCGTCGGCTGCACCACCATCTCCAAGGTCTGCGGCTCGGGCATGCGGGCGGTGATGTTCGCCCATGACGTCATCAAGGCCGGTTCGGCCAAGGTCGTGGTGGCCGGCGGCATGGAGAGCATGTCGAACGCCCCCTACCTGCTCGACCGCGCCCGCGGCGGCTACCGCATGGGCCACGGCAAGGTGCTGGACCACATGTTCTTCGACGGGCTGGAGGACGCCTACGACAAGGGCCGCCTGATGGGCACCTTCGCCGAAGAATGCGCCGGCAGCTACGGCTTCACCCGCGAGGCGCAGGACGCCTTCGCCATCGAGAGCCTGAACCGTGCCCGCAAGGCGGTGGAGGACGGCTCCTTCGCAGCGGAGATCGCGGCCGTCACCGTGAAGGGCCGCAAGGGCGACACGCTGGTCGAGCGGGACGAGCAGCCGCTGAAGGCCGACCCTGCCAAGATCCCGACGCTGAAGCCGGCCTTTGCCAAGGACGGCACGGTGACGGCGGCCAATGCGTCGTCGATTTCGGACGGCGGCGCGGCGCTGGTCGTCACCACCCGCAGCGAGGCGGAAAAGCGCGGCCTGCGTGTGGTCGCCGAGATCAAGGGCCATGCCAACCACGCCCAGGCTCCGGCGCTGTTCACGACCGCGCCGGTCGGTGCGATGCAGAAGCTGTTCGAGAAGGTGGGCTGGTCGGCCCGCGACGTCGACCTGTTCGAGATCAACGAGGCCTTTGCGGTCGTCACCATGGCGGCGATGCGCGACCTCGACCTGCCGCACGACAAGGTGAACGTCCATGGCGGCGCCTGCGCGCTCGGCCACCCCATCGGCGCGTCGGGTGCCCGGCTGATCGTGACGCTGCTGGCGGCGCTGGAGACGTACGACCTGAAGCGCGGCGTGGCCAGCCTGTGCATCGGCGGCGGCGAGGCGACGGCGATCGCGGTGGAGCGGGTGTAAGGGGGACAGACCCCCACCCTAACCCTCCCCCGCTGGGCGGGGGAGGGGACAAGCGCTTGTTCGGAAGAGTGGCGGCAGTCCCTCCCCCGCCCAGCGGGGGAGGATAGGTGGGGGTCTAACCCTGCCAAAAAAGCATAGCCTATGGGAGGACCAGCATGCACCTGACCGAAGAACAGACCATGGTCCGCGACATGGCCCGCGCCTTCGCGCAGGATCGGCTCGCCCCGACCGCCGCCGAGCGCGACCGCAGCAGCGCCTTCCCCAAGGCGGAACTTGCCGAGATGGGCGAGCTCGGCCTGATGGGCATGCTGGTGCCGGAGGAGTTCGGCGGCGCCGCCACCGACCATGTCGCCTACGCGCTCGCCATCGAGGAGATCGCCGCCGGCGACGGTGCGGTTTCCACCATCATGAGCGTCCACAACTCGGTCGGCTGCATGCCGATCCTGAAATTCGGCACCGACGCCCAGAAGGACCGTTTCCTGAAAGCCATGGCACGCGGCGAGATGCTGGGCGCCTTCTGCCTGACCGAGCCGCAGGCGGGGTCCGACGCCTCGGCGATCAAGACCCGCGCCCGGCGCGACGGCGACCATTGGATTCTGAACGGCACCAAGCAGTTCATCACCTCCGGCTCCCAGGCCGACGTCGCCATCGTCTTCGCCGTGACCGACCCGGCGGCGGGCAAGAAGGGGCTCAGCGCCTTCATCGTGCCGACCGATACCCCCGGTTATCAGGTGGCGCGGACCGAGGAGAAGCTGGGCCAGCACTGCTCCGACACCTGCCAGATCGTCTTCGAGGACTGCCGGGTTCCCGCCGAGCTGATGCTCGGGGCCGAGGGCGCCGGCTACAAGGTGGCGCTGGCGAACCTGGAGGGCGGGCGCATCGGCATCGCCAGCCAGTCGGTCGGCATGGCGCGTGCCGCGCTCGACCATGCCGTCCGCTATGCCCAGGAGCGCCAGAGCATGGGCGTGCCGATCGTCCAGCATCAGGCCGTCGCCTTTCGCCTCGCCGACATGGCGACCCGGGTGGAGGCGGCGCGCCAGCTCGTCCTGCATGCCGCCTCCCTGCGCGACGCCGGGGTGCCCTGCATGAAGGAGGCGGCGATGGCCAAGCTGTTCGCCTCGGAGATGGCGGAGAAGGTGTGTTCCGACGCCATCCAGGTCCATGGCGGCTACGGCTATCTCAACGATTTCCCGGTCGAGCGCATCTATCGCGACGTCCGGGTCTGCCAGATCTACGAGGGCACCAGCGACATCCAGCGGCTGGTCATCAGCCGCGCCCTCACCCAGTAACAAGCCCAACAACGAAGACCGCCAAACCGGGAGGAAGACGGCATGACCGTCCTGAAGAGCGCCCTCAACGCGCGCTCCGCCGAGTTCCAGGCCAACGCCGACGCCATGCAGGTCCTGGTCGACGATCTGCGCCGGAAGGTCGCCGCCATCCAGCAGGGCGGCGGGGCCAAGGCACGAGACAAGCACCTTGCCCGCGGCAAGCTGCTGCCGCGCGAGCGCATCCGCCAGCTGCTCGACGTCGGCTCGCCCTTCCTGGAGCTGTCGCAGCTGGCCGCCGACGGCGTCTATGCCGACGACATCCCGTCGGCCGGCATCATCGCCGGCATCGGCAGCGTCGCCGGGCAGGAGTGCATGATTGTCGCCAACGACGCGACGGTGAAGGGCGGCACCTACTACCCGCTGACGGTCAAGAAGCATTTGCGGGCGCAGGAGATCGCCCAGCAGAACAACCTGCCCTGCATTTACTTGGTGGACAGCGGCGGTGCCAACCTGCCGAACCAGGACGAGGTCTTCCCCGACCGCGACCATTTCGGCCGCATCTTCTACAACCAGGCCAACATGTCGGCCGACGGCATCCCGCAGATCGCGGTGGTGATGGGAAGCTGCACCGCCGGCGGCGCCTATGTCCCGGCGATGTCGGACGAGGCGATCATCGTCCGCAACCAGGGCACCATCTTCCTGGGCGGCCCGCCGCTGGTGAAGGCGGCGACCGGCGAGGTGGTGTCGGCCGAGGATCTGGGCGGCGCCGACGTGCATTCCCGCACCTCGGGCGTCACCGACCATTACGCGATGAACGACGCGCACGCGCTCGCGATGGCGCGCCGCGTGGTGTCGAACCTGAACCGCGCCAAGCACATCGACCTGGATCTCCGCGAGCCGGAGGATCCCGCCTTCGACCCGCGCGAGCTCTACGGCGTCATCCCCAGCGACGCCCGCAAGCCCTTCGACGTGCGCGAGGTGATCGCGCGGGTGGTCGACGGCTCCCGCTTCGACGAGTTCAAGCCGCTCTACGGCACGACGCTGGTGACGGGCTTCGCCCACATCTTCGGCTATCCGGTCGGCATCATCGCAAACAACGGCATCCTGTTCAGCGAATCCGCCCTGAAGGGCGCCCATTTCGTCGAGCTGTGCTGCCAGCGCCGCATCCCGCTGGTGTTCCTGCAGAACATCACCGGCTTCATGGTCGGACGGAAATACGAGGCCGGCGGCATCGCCAAGGACGGCGCCAAGCTGGTCACCGCGGTCGCCTGCGCCCGCGTGCCGAAATTCACCGTCATCATCGGCGGCAGCTATGGCGCCGGCAATTACGGCATGTGCGGCCGGGCCTACTCACCCCGCTTCCTGTGGATGTGGCCGAACGCCCGCATCTCGGTGATGGGCGGCGAGCAAGCGGCCGGCGTGCTGGCCCAGGTCAAGCGCGACGCGATGGAGGCCCAGGGCAAGCCCTGGTCGGCCGAGGACGACGAGGCGCTGAAGGCGCCGATCCGCGCCCAGTTCGAGCGTGAGAGCCACGCCTATTACGCCAGCGCCCGCCTGTGGGACGATGGCATCATCGACCCGGCCGACACCCGCATGGTGCTTGGGCTGGGTCTGTCGGCGTCCTTGAACGCGCCGGTGCCGAAGACGCCCTTCGGCGTCTTCCGGATGTGAGGGGGGCGAGCATGACCGACATTCTCCGAAACGATATTCTGGTCGACATCGCCGACACCGGCGTCGCCACCGTCACCATGAACCGCGGCGACGTCCACAACGCCTTCAACGAGCAGGTCATCGCGAACCTCACCTCCGCCTTCCGCCGGGTCGGCGAGGATCCGGCGGTGCGCGTCGTCCTGCTGCGCGGGGTGGGCAGGAGCTTCTCGGCCGGGGCCGACCTGTCCTGGATGAAGAGGATGGCCGGCTACTCCCACGCGGAGAATCTGGCCGACGCCATGGGCCTCGCCACCATGCTGCGCACGCTTGACGAATGCCCGAAGCCGACGGTCGCCGTGGTGCAGGGTCCGGCCTTCGGCGGCGGCGTGGGCCTCGTGTCGGCCTGCGACATCGCCATCGGCGTCGAGAGCGCGACCTTCGCCCTGTCGGAGGTGCGGCTGGGCATCATCCCCGCCGCCATCAGCCCCTATGTCATCGCCGCCATCGGCGAGCGCGCCTGCCGCCGCTATTTCCTGACCGGCGAGCGGTTCAGCGCGGCGGAGGCCCACCGCATCGGTCTGCTGCATGAGCTGACCGACGCCGACGGTCTGGAAGACGCGGTGGCGAAGATGGTGAAGAGCCTGACGGACAGCGCCCCGACCGCGGTCAGCGCCGCCAAGGATCTGATCCGCGCCGTCGCCCGCCGGCCGCTGACCGAGGAGGTCATGCGCGACACGGCGGAGCGCATCGCCCGCCAGCGCGCCAGCGCCGAAGGCAAGGAGGGCGTTGGCGCCTTCCTCGAAAAACGCACCCCGTCCTGGCGGAGCTGACCCAAATGTCCCAAATGGCCATGTTCGACAAAATTCTCATCGCCAACCGCGGTGAAATCGCCTGCCGGGTCATCCGCACCGCCCGCCGGATGGGCATCCGCACCGTCGCAGTCCATTCGGAGGCCGACGCGCACGCGATGCATGTCCAGATGGCCGACGAGGCCGTCTGCATCGGCCCGGCCCCGGTCGGCGAAAGCTATCTGCGCGGCGACGTCATCCTCGACGTCGCCAGGCGCACCGGCGCCCAGGCCATCCATCCCGGCTACGGCTTCCTGTCGGAGAATGCCGGCTTCGCCGCCGCATGCGCCGCGGCCGGCGTGGTCTTCATCGGCCCGCCGATCGACGCCATCCGCGTCATGGGGTCCAAGGCCGAGTCCAAGCGGCTGATGGCGAATGCCGACGTGCCGCTGGTGCCGGGCTATCACGGCACCGACCAGGATTTCGCCACCCTGTCGGCGGAGGCCGAGCGCATCGGCTACCCGGTGCTGGTCAAGGCGTCGGCCGGCGGTGGCGGCAAGGGCATGCGCGTGGTGCGCGCCGCCGCTGAATTGGCCGATGCGGTGGCGGGTGCCCAGCGCGAGGCCAAGGCCGCCTTCGGTGACGACAGCCTGCTGCTGGAGAAATATCTCAGCCGCCCGCGCCATGTCGAAATCCAGGTCTTCTGCGACACCCACGGCAACGGCGTCTATCTGTTCGAGCGCGACTGCTCGGTCCAGCGCCGCCACCAGAAGGTGATCGAGGAAGCGCCGGCCCCCAACCTCCCCGACGATCTCCGCCGCCGCATGGGCGAGGCCGCGGTGGCTGCCGCCAAGGCGGTGAGCTATGTCGGCGCCGGCACCGTCGAGTTCCTCTATGAGGATGGCGGCTTCTACTTCATCGAGATGAACACCCGCCTCCAGGTGGAGCATCCGGTGACCGAGAAGATCACCGGCCTCGATCTGGTCGAGTGGCAGTTGCGCGTCGCATCCGGGGCCGAGCTGCCCTTGCGCCAGGACCAGCTGACCCGCCGCGGCCATGCCTTCGAGGCGCGGCTCTACGCCGAGGATCCGCAGCGCGACTTCCTGCCCGCCATCGGCAGGCTGCTCCGCCTGCGCCCGCCGGCCGAGACCGAGCATGTCCGCGTCGACACCGGTGTCCGCGAAGGCGATTCGGTGACGATGTATTACGATCCGATGATCGCCAAGCTGATCGTCTGGGATGAGGACCGCGACAGCGCGCTGCGCCGCCTGCGGGTGGCGCTGGCCGAGTATGAGGTGGTCGGCGTCACCACCAATGTCGCCTTCCTCGGTGCCATCGCCGGCCATCCGGCCTTCCGGGCGGTGGAGATCGACACCGGTTTCATCGAGCGCCATCGCGCCGACCTGCTGCCGCCGCCGGCCCCGGTCGCCGACCGGGCGTTGGCCGCGGCCTCCCTGTCGGTGCTGTTGAAGCGCCGGGAGGAGGCCCAGGCCGCGCTGCGCGCCCGTTCCGACCGTCATTCCCCCTGGCTGCTCGCCAATGGCTGGCGGCTGAACGAGGAGAACCATTACGACTTGCGCCTGATGGACGGCGAGACGGCGCGCGAGGTGACGCTGCATTTCCGCGGCGACGATTACGAGGTCGCGGTGGATGGCGGCAAGCCGATGCCGGTGACCGGCGTCAGCCTGACGGACGGCGTGCTGACCGCGACGCTGGACGGCATGCGCACCCGCGCCACCGTGGTCCGGCAGGGGCTGGACCTCACCGTGCTGATCGACGGCGCGGTATCGCGCCTGACGCTGGACGACCCCAGCGCCCGCGCGGCGGAGCAGGAGGGCGGGTCCGGCCGCCTGACCGCGCCGATGCCGGGCACCGTCGTCCGCGTGCTGGTCGAGCCCGGCCAGAGCGTGGAGGCCGGCACGCCGCTGATGCTGCTGGAAGCCATGAAGATGGAGCACACCATCAAGGCGCCGGCCGCCGGCACCGTCAGCGCCGTGAATTTCTCGGCAGGGGATCAGGTGTCGGAAGGCGTCGACCTGCTGGTTCTCGACATCGCGGAGGCGTGATCATGCAGTTGCCCAAATTCGTCCGCATGGTGGAGGTCGGGCCGCGCGACGGCCTCCAGAACGAAAAGACCATGGTGCCGACCGCGGTGAAGGTGGAACTGGTCGACCGGCTGTCCGACGCCGGGCTGACGGTCGTCGAGGCGGCCAGCTTCGTCTCGCCCAAATGGGTGCCGCAGATGGGCGACAGCGCCGAGGTGCTGGCCGGCATCGCCCGCAAGCCCGGAGTGCGCTATGCCGCTCTGACCCCCAACCTGAAGGGGCTGGAGGGCGCGCTGGCGGCCAGGGCCGACGAGGTGGCGGTGTTCGGCGCCGCGTCGGAGAGCTTCAGCCGGAAGAACATCAACTGCTCCATCGCCGAGAGCCTGGACCGCTTCGCGCCCGTCATGGAGCGGGCCAAGGCCGAAGGCGTGCCGGTGCGGGGATATGTCTCCTGCGTGCTCGGCTGCCCCTACGAGGGCGAGATTTCGCCGGGTGCGGTGGCCGAGGTGGCCGAGCGGCTGTACGCCATGGGCTGCTACGAGATCTCGCTCGGCGACACCATCGGCACCGGCACCCCGACCAGGGCGCAACTGATGATCGCCGCGGTCGCCGACCGGGTGCCGGTGGAGAGGATCGCCGTCCATTTCCACGACACCTACGGGCAGGCACTGGCCAACATCCTGGCGGCGTTGCAGATGGGCGTGGCGGTGGTCGACAGCTCCGTCGCCGGTCTTGGCGGCTGCCCCTATGCCAAGGGGGCGTCCGGCAACGTGGCGAGCGAGGATGTGCTGTACATGCTGGACGGCCTCGGCATCGAGACCGGGGTCGATCTGGACAGGCTGATCGCGGCCGGGGCGTTCATCAGTGACGCCATTGGCCGCCCGACCGCATCGAAGGTGGCCCGCGCTCGTGGTTGTGCGTGAGGGATCCTTCGGCAACGGAAGGGCCGCGCTCCCGGCGGGGGCGCGGCCCTTTCGCGTTCGGCTCAATCCTCTCCATCCTGATGGAAGATCGCTGCGCGACACCAACCGGCTGGTGGGGTCCTCATGCACCCGGTGGGGCGTGCATGGTGGCGGCCAGGTGGCTGGCGAGGTGAGCCGCCACGGCGGCACGGTCGGCATTCGACAGCGTTCCGAGGCGCTCCGCGTCGCGGCAGTCGATGACGGCCACTTTGGCGGTGCGGACCACGGACGGGGCCGGCAACCCGGCGACGGCAAGATCGCTGACGACGACATCGGTCGGCCAGCCGCGGTTTTCGGCACTGGTGATCATCAGGACCCAGATGAGGTTGTGGTGCGTCAGCAGGTCGCCGGCCGCGATGACCAGTGCCGGCCGCCGCTGGCGCACCGGCCTGTCGGTGTAGGGAAACGGGACCTTGACGATGTCCCAGGGCTCAAAGGTCGGCATAGGCGCGCCGATCGGCATCGCTGTTCCATTCGGCGAAGGTGCGGAACGGATCGTCACCAGTTTCCATAACGGCGCGTGTCAGGATGACGCGCCCGTCCTCGATGCTGTAGGCGATCTCGTCGCCCTCATGCAGGCCGAGGGCGACGCGCACAGGCTGCGGGATGGTGGTTTGCGCTTTGCTGGTAAGCTTGCTGGTGATCATCGGAACCTCACGGCAAGGGCCGATTCAACAGTAAGGAAAATCCTTCCGGTTTTCAATGTCCGGCCCGATGGCTCGTTCTCCCCCGCCGGATAGTCGCCCTACAAAATTGTACGCGCTACGAACTTGACCGGCCCGGCGGTCCGGCGCATGATGGGCTCCGTGATGGATGGTGCCGAAAACGCATTGTTCCCACGACGCCGACCGGCCTGAGAGCCGGCCGGAACCACGGCTGGAGTTCCAGAGGCAACATCTTCCGACCGCCTCGGCGCGTCGCGACACATCTGTTGCCCGTCCGGCTGAGCGGCGGCGGAGCCATACCCGGGTGGCTCCGCCGCCGATTGTTTTTGGCCGCCTCCTGGCCCACCGTATGGCCCGCCGGGTGTTTTTTTGGGCGCTCGGCCATCGTCCCGCCCAATCCCGGTCATCCTCCCGCCTCATTTCGGTCACGTCCTGTCACCCTCCGCACATCACCATGGCAGCGGCCGGTGCATAATGGATCTTGCTGGAATTTCTACCACTTTTGAGCAAAGGACGGTGCCGGTCCAACCGGATTCGCTCGAAATTCAAACGAAACTTCGAAAAATATTGATCTGCTTTTGCAAAATGGGGGTACGGGCTGTAGCTTTAACGCGCCATTAACCAGACTGGATTGAGTTTAGGGACATCGGACGCAGGCAACTCCAACCAAGGCGCGAAGTTGACTTCCCAATCGGACTTCCCAATCGGATGAAACCGGCTTGCGCCTCGTGCCGATGCCTTCCGTGTGATGCCGTTATGACCGTTCCTCTGGATTTGAAAGGCCCGCCCCCATGACCGTGCCGGCACTCCTCCGCGATGTGGCGCAGATCGGCGCCTACGCCGCCGGCCGGGGCCGACATGCGGGCCTGCTGGTTGCGGTCCTGCTGCTGGCCGGCTGCCCGTCCAACATGACGGGACCGGGGGGGCCGGACCTGACGGCGGCCAACCCGAACGGCCGCCCGGCCGCCCCGCCGGTGCCCAGGCAGAAGCCGGCCCGCAAGGTGCCCGACGCCACCGCGCTGGCGCCGACCCTGCCGATGCCGCAGCCCGGTCCGCCGGTGACCGTCGGTGAGCTGACGACAGCCACCCAGCTGGCGTCCGCCCCTCCCGCAGCCGCCGCCCTTGCAACTTCCGCCCCTGCAACCTCCAACGCCGACCCCGACAGCCTTGTCGGGCTGGACGAAGTCCAGACTCTCAACCTCCTGGGGTCCCCCGTTGCACGGGAAGAGGCGCCTCCCGCCAAGATCTGGCGGTATGCCAAAGGCGATTGCACCCTCAAGGTCTTCTTCTTCATGGATATGACCTCGTCCCAGGACTTCCGCGCCCTCTCCTACGATATGAAGAGCAGCCAAAATGTCCCTGACGCCGACCACCGATGTTTCGCCCGGCTCCTCGCTCAAGC
The DNA here is from genome assembly GCF_001305595.1 of Azospirillum thiophilum. Classification (NCBI taxonomy): domain Bacteria; kingdom Pseudomonadati; phylum Pseudomonadota; class Alphaproteobacteria; order Rhodospirillales; family Azospirillaceae; genus Azospirillum; species Azospirillum thiophilum. The sequence continues at coordinate 502,838 of NZ_CP012405.1, read as the reverse complement.
TGACACAGGGCGCCCTGTCCGCCCCGGATTACAGTAGGGCGGAGCAGAACAAGGGAATGTCCGCGATGACCGAACCGACCATTGCCCGCATCGCCCTGGTGGATGACGACGACCTGTTCCGCGAGTCGCTCAGCCTCAACCTCGGCGACGAGGGGTACGAGGTCGTCACCTTCGACCGCGGTGAGCCGGCGCTGGATTTCTTCGCCGCCGGCGGGGTGGTCGACATCGTCCTGCTGGACTGGCGCATGCCCAAGCTGGACGGCATCGACGTCCTGCGCCAGATGCGCGCCCGCGGCATCGACGTGCCGGTCATCTTCCTGACCGTCCTGTCCGACCAGATCTATGAAGAGGCGGCGCTGGCCGGCGGCGCGCTGGACTTCGTCGAGAAGTCGCGCAGCCTGTCGATCCTGCTGAAGCGCATGCGCCTGATCCTGGACGGCACCAAGGGGGACGGTGCCAAGGGCGCGGCCGAGGAGGGGGAGGCCGCCGGCAGCGCCACGCTCCACCGCCTGGGCGAGCTGGAGCTGCGCCTGGACAACAGCCGCGCCTTCTGGAAGGGCAAGCGCATCGACCTGACGCTGACCGAGTTCAACATCGTCAAGCTGATGTCGACCCGCCCGGAAGAGGACGTGTCCTATCGCGAGATCTACGACCTCGTCCATGGCAAGGGCTTCATGGCCGGCTACGGCCCGTCGGGCTACCGTGCCAACGTCCGCGCCTTCATCAAGCGCATCCGCCAGAAGTTCCGTTCGGTCGACGCCGGCTTCGCCTGCATCGAGAATTATCCCGGCTTCGGCTACCGCTGGGGCAAGGGCGACGATGCGGCCAACCAGGGCCGCGACGAGGATGGTATCGGGGACGGTGTTGGCGAGGATATGCTGATCGATGGCGCTGCTGCCGACTGACCTTGCGATGCGGGCGCATGGACGGGCGTCCGCCCGCCTGCTCTGGCTGTGGCGCTCGATGGCGAGCCGCCTGCTGCTGCTCACCCTCGTCTTCGTCGCGGTTCCGGTCCTGCTCTACGACCAGTTCCAGCGGGCCGACGAGGCGACGCAGCAGCTCCTGCTGAAAAGCGCCCAGCGCCAGGGCGAGCTGATCGCCCGCGCGCTGGAACCCGAGCTGCTGGGCGTCGACCGCGCCGCCCTTCCCGGCCTCAGCGGCGCGCTCGCCCGCTACGGCGACGACCGCACCCGGCTGAAGCTGCTGGTCCGGCCGCGCGTCTCGGCGGCGGGGCTCGGGGCGTCCTCCTCCGGCGTCAGGGCCGGGCCGGAACCCTTCTTCTACGTCGCCGCCGCCCCCAGCCTGTCCACCGCCGACATCGACGCCGAACGGCGCCTGCTGCTCGAACAGGGGGTGCTCGACCGGCTGGGATCGAGCTGCGCCGGCAACGCCACCCTGGCGATGCGCGTCCCCCATATCGAAGGCGGCGAGGAGGTGCTGTCCTCCATCACGCCGATCAAGACCAGCTTCGGCTGCTGGGCGCTGGTCACCAGCCACGCCACCGAGGCCTACATCTCCTCCTCGCTCGGCCGGCCCTATTGGAGCACGCCGGCGGTGCAGGCCGCCGCGGCGATCTATCTGGCGATGGCGGCGCTGGTGCTGGCCGTGCTGGCCGGCATCTGGCGCAACCTGAACCGCTTCGGCGACCTTGCGCGCGGCATTGTCGGCGGCGAGGACTGCACCGACCGGAAGGGCCGCAGCGCCTCCTTCGCCGCGCGCAACACCGTGCCGGAACTGGCGGGGGTGGCGGAGGATTTCGACCGCCTGGTCGCCACGCTGCGCGACAGCGCCCAGTCGCTGCGCCGCGCCGCGGAGGACAACGCCCACGCCTTCAAGACGCCGATCGCCGTGATCCGCCAATCGGTGGAGCCGCTGCGCCGTGCCCTGCCGGCGGAGAACGCCCGCAGCCAGCGGGCGCTGACGATGATCGAGAAGTCGCTGGACAAGCTGGATGGCCTCGTCTCCTTTGCCCGCCGCATGGACGAGGCGGCGGCCGACCTGCTGGCCCCCTCGCGCCGCCGCGTCGACCTGTCGGCGCTGGTGGAACGGATGGCCGGCGGCTACACCGGTCTGCTCGCCGAACAGCGGCTGCACATGCGCTCGCGCATCGACGCCGGTCTGGTGGTGCGCGCCAGCGAGGAGACGCTGGAAACCATCGTCGAGAATCTGGTGGAGAATGCCGTCAGCTTCTCGCCGCCCGACGCGGCGGTCAGCGTGCGGCTGACCCGCAACGGCCCCTGGGCCGAGCTGGTGGTGGATGACGAGGGGCCGGGCGTCGATCCCGCCAACCTGGACCGCATCTTCGATCGCTACTTCTCCCACCGCGAACCCGGCCGCGGCATGCCGGAGGACGAGGCGGCGGCCCATCAGGCGGGGGCGGCGCATTTCGGCATCGGGCTGTGGATCGTGCGGCGCAACATCGAGGCCTTCGGCGGCCGGGTGCGCGCGGAGAACCGGCCGGCCGGCGGCCTGCGGATGACGGTGGCGCTGCCGCTGGCGGCGTGAGGGCCAACCGCCGCCGGCGGCGTGAGGATCAATCGGCATTTCTTCGGCGAACAGGCTCCGGAGTGGCGCCGTCCGCGCCGTTCATGCTATGGTCACAGCTGGCTGCATCCGTTCTTTACCCGAGGATCAGCGCCGCCAGCCGAACAGCATTCCGAGCAGCAGATGGACCGCAGCCTCGATTCCACCGATCTCAAGATCCTGCGCGAACTGCAGGAGGATGGGCGCCTCAGCAACGTCGAGCTGGCGCGCCGCATCAATCTCAGCCCGGCCGCCTGCCTGGAACGGGTGAAGCGGCTGCAGGGCGACGGGGTCATCCAGCGCTATGTCGCGCTGCTCGACCCGCATCGTCTGGAGGCCGGGATGCTGGTCTTCGTCGAAGTGGTGCTGGACCGTACGACACCCGACAATTTCGACGACTTCAAGGCCACCGTGCTGCGCATGCCGCAGATCATGGAATGCCACATGGTCGCCGGCGGCTTCGACTATCTGGTCAAGGCGCGGGTGCGCGACATGAACGAGTACCGGCTGTTCCTGGGCGAACTGCTGTCGACCGCGCGCGGTGTCCGCGAAACCCACACTTACGCCGTGATGGAAGAGGTCAAGAGCGTCACCGCCATCCCGCTGGACGGCCTGTCGCGCCCCTGAATGGATGGACTCTGCAACAATTTTCGATTTGCACAGTCCATCCCTCTCGTTCCCGTTTCAGTACGCATTTTGCGATGAGTTCCGCCGCCCGCCCTTGTGCCGGCCTCCTGCAGGGCAGAGCCGTCTTGTTCGTTTGCTGACAAAATGATGCGGCATGCCGCTTGCAGCGAAGCCTCCGGTCCGGGTGCGCGACCCGTGACGCCGTTCTGTGGCCTGCGTCCGGCCGCCATGACCGGCCATTCCCTGCGAGATCAAGGCTGGAGCGGAACCGCGACATGCGTGTCAACACACCGATCACCGACTGCGAAGTCCACCTGACCGATGGGGTTCCCCTGGTGTCGCGCACCGACACCGGCGGGCGCATCACCTTCGTGAACCGGGCCTTCGTCGAGATCAGCGGCTTCGACGAGCAGGAGTTGATCGGTGCACCGCACAGCATCGTCCGCCATCCCCACATGCCGAAGGAGGCATTCGCCGACCTGTGGGCGACGGTGAAGACCGGACGACCCTGGGAAGGGCTGGTCAAGAACCGCACCAAGGCCGGCGATTTCTATTGGGTGCGTGCCAACGTCACGCCGGTGATCGAGAACGGTGTGGTCGCCGGCTACATCTCCATCCGGTCCAAGCCGTCGCTGGACGAGGTGCGGTCGGCGGAGGCGCTCTATGCCGCCATGCGCGACGGGCTTGCCACGGTGGAACTGGTCGAAGGGATGCTGGTGCGGCGCAACCGTGCCGGCCGTGCCGCCGCCACCGCCTGCGCCAGCCTGTCCGGGCGCCTGTTCGCGGTGTTCGGGCTGCTGATCCTGGCGATGCTGCTGGCGGGCTGGCTCGGGTTGGACGGCATGGCCGGGTCCAACCGGTCGCTGCGCACGGTCTATGAGGACCGCACCGTTCCGGCCTACCAGATCGGCGAGATCGAGAACCGCGCCCGCGACAGCCGGCAGCAGCTGACCGATCTCACAGCCGACCTGCAGGCCGGGAAGAGCGCCGCCGACCTCGCCGCGATGGAGGCGGAGGTCGCCGCCAACGGCGGCGTCATGCAGCGGCTGCTGACCGAGTATCTCGCCACCTACCTGACGCCGGAGGAGGCCGTCCTTGCCGAGAGGTTCAAGCCGCTGGTCGCGGCCTATCTCGAGAAGGGGATTGCCCCGGCCCTGGCCCTGGCGCGGGAGCGGAACGCCGCGGCGCTGGACGCCCATCTGCGCAGCATTGTCCGGCCGGCCTTCGCCGACCTGCATCGGGTGTCGGTTGCGCTGCTCGACCTGCAAATCCGGGTGGCGCGGGAGGAATTCGACAAGGCGGAGGCCGATTACACCGTCCGCTTCGTCCAGATCGCGGTTGCGGTGCTGGCGAGCTGCCTGCTGGCGGCCCTGTTCGGCCTGCTGATCCTGCGCACGGTTCGCCGGCCGCTGGAGGTGCTGGAACGGACCTTCGAACGCATCGCCCAGGGGGCCTTCACCGACCAGATGGCCGCCATCGCCGTGCCGGAGTTCCGCCGCGTCGCCACCGAGCTGAACGCGATGAAGGCGAAGCTCGCCTACAACATCCATGAGAATCACGAAACCGAGCAGCGGCAGAAGGCGCAGACCCGCCAGGCCCTGCTGGAAACCTGCAAGTCGATCGAGAGCGACCTGGACGCCACCTGGATCGGGGTGGAGTTGGCGAGCAACCGTGCCGGCGACGGCATCCGCCACCTGATGGAGGCGCTCGGCGTGGTGCGCGAGAACACGATGGTGGTCTCCGCCGCCTCCGAACAGGCCAGCGCCAACGCCCAGTCGGTCGCCGCCGCGACGGAGCAGCTCAACTCGTCCGGCCGGGAGATCGCGCGGCAGGCCGCCCGCTCCAGCGAGGTGGCGCGGCGCGCGGTCGACAATGCCCGCGGCTCCGCCTCCGCCATCGGCCGGATGGAGGTCGCGACCGGGGAGATCGCCAAGGTCGCCGGCCTGATCAACCAGATCGCCGGCCAGACCAACCTGCTGGCGCTGAACGCCACCATCGAGGCCGCCCGCGCCGGGGAGGCCGGCAAGGGCTTCGCCGTGGTGGCGGGCGAGGTCAAGCAGCTCGCCGACCAGACCGCGCGGGCGACCGGCGAGATCGCCCGCCAGATCGACCAGCTGAGGCAGGCGGTCGGCGGCGGCGTGTCGGCGATCCAGACCGTCATTTCCGTGATCGAGGAGATCGAAGAGGCGGCGTCCGCCACCGCCGTCGCGGTGGAGCAGCAATCCGCCGCCAATGCCGAGATCGGGCGCAGCGCCGGCAATTCCGCCGGGGGCGCCGTGCAGGTGTCGGGCAGCGTGCTGCACATCCGCGACCAGACCGACGGGATCACCGGCATCGCCACCGATGTCCGCCGCCGCATGACCGACACCCAGACCGCGGTGGCCGACCTGAAGCGCCGCCTTGTCATCGCGCTGCGCCAGTCGGTGGCCGGCGACCGCCGCGTCTCCGACCGCATCCCGTGCGAGGAGCCGGTCGGCCTGACCGTGGACGGCCAGCGCCTGTCCGCCACCATGCTGGACCTGTCGCTCGACGGGCTGCTGGTGGACCTGAAGGGGATGTCCGATCTGGCCGAGCAGACGCGGCTGACCGTGACCCTGCGCAATGCCGGCGACCTGCCGGCCATCGTCGCCGGCGCCAGCGACCTCGGCCTGCATCTTGCCTTCGACGATCTGACGGACACCCAGGCCGACCGGCTGGAGCGCGCCTACCGGGCGATGATCGAGGCCGATTCCGCCATCATCCGCCAGGCGCAGGACGCCGCGGCGGCGCTGGCGACGGCCCTGGAAGGCGCCCTGTCGACCGGCGGCATCGGCGAGGAGGCGCTGTTCTCCACCGACCTCTCCACCATTCCCGGCAGCGAGCCGGAACAATGCCTTGCCCCCTTCACCGACCTGACCGACCGCCTGTTCCCGGCGGTCCAGGAGGCGGTCCTGGCGTCCAACCCGCGCTTCCAGTTCTGCGCGGCGGTCAATGCCGTCGGCTATCTGCCGACCCACAACGCCCGCTATTCCGAACCGCAGCGGCCGGGCGATGCGGTGTGGAACGCCTCCCACTGCCGCAACCGCCGGGTCTTCGCCGACCGTTCCGGCCTTGCCGCGGCGCGCAACACCCGCGCCTTCCTGCTGCAGGCCTACCGCCGCGACATGGGCGGCGGACAGACGGTGCGGCTGAAGGAGGTCGATGTGCCCATCACCGTGCGCGGCCGGCATTGGGGCAATCTGCGGCTGGCCTACATGCCGTGACGGCGGGCACGTCCCAAATCGAGGACTTGCCGCTCCTGCCGGACGACAGGCGGATCGTCATTCGATGACCACGATCTCTTCCGAGATCACCCGTCCCACGGAAGCCAGGTCGATGAAGTTCGCATGGTCCGGATCGACCTTCGTCCGGAAATTCTCGCAGAAATAGAGGTCGTTCATGTCCTCCAGGCTGTCGAACCACGCCTCGACCACGGCGTCGTAGCTGGGTTCGGGGAAGCGCGGGGCGGAAACCGGATAGGAGACGACGAACCGGCGAATCTTCTTCGCTTCGGGGATGGCGAAAAGAAGAGGTGCGTGAACATCGCGGCGATAGTCCTTGAATTCCTGCAGGCTCATTCCCTGCCGGCGCTTAAAGCCCAGGATGATCTTGATCATGGGAGCTCCTTGTTGGCGAATGCGGTCCGCGAGGCGGCCACAAGTCGAAGATGGCAAATCCATGGGGGATGATCTATGTTGGATAATCCATAATTCTTTCGCGATTGTCCCCGATGCCGGCAGATCCGCTTTCCGATGTCCTGTCGATCCTTAAGCCCCGAACCTATGTGGCGGGCGGCTTCGATCTGGGCGGCGACTGGTCGGTTCAATTCGAGGTCCACAGCGGCGTCAAATATTTCGCACTGGTGTCGGGGGCTGCCTGGATCGCCATCGACGGCGAGGCGGCTCCGATACCGCTGGAGGCGGGGGATTGCGTTCTGCTGCCGCATGGAAAGCGGTTCATCATTGCCAAGGATCTCGCCCTCCAGCCTCATTCTTTCCGTGCGCTGCCGGAATCCGAGTGGAGCGGCGGCATCGCGACCGTGAATGGCGGCGGCGGCACGATGATGCTCGGCGGGCATTTCGCCTTTTCCGACGCGCACACCGACATGCTGCTCGGAACCATGCCGCCGGTCGTCCGCCTGCGGGACGACAGCGACAAGGCGGGGCTGCGCTGGGCGCTGGACCGGATGCGGCAGGAACTCACCGGCACGCAGCCCGGCAGGCTTCTCGTCGTGCAACAGCTCGCCCATCTGATGCTGGTGCAGGCTTTGCGGCTCTATCTGTCCCATGGCGCCGGGCAGGGGGCCGGGTGGTTGTTCGCGCTGGGCGATCCGAAGGTCGGCGCGGCGATCCGGATGATGCACGCGGATCCGGGCGCTCGCTGGACCCTGCCGATGCTCGCGGAGCAGGCGGGAATGTCCCGTTCCAAGTTCGCTTCGAGGTTCAAGGCCGTCGCGGGCACCTCGCCGATCGATTACCTGACCCGATGGCGGATGCTCCTGGCCAAGGATCGTCTGGCCAAGGGAAACGAGCAGGTCGGCGCCATCGCCATTTCGCTGGGCTACGAGTCGGAGGCCGCGTTCAGTACCGCCTTCAAGCGCGTGATGGGCTATCCGCCTCGGAAACACCTCGGTCGGGCCTGACGGGGTTCACCGCGCCATTCCCCATCGCCCGCGCTCTCGCGACCGGTCCTATTCCGCCGCCCGCGCCTCCGGCACCAGCACGTCGGCGCAGATCGCGCGCACCAACTCGGCCCGGTCGGCGGCCGCGGCGGGGGCGAGCAGGCCCTGGCCGAAGGCGAAGGCATAGAACAGGTAGGCGCGGGCGAAGGCCTGGTCGGCCGGCAGGCCGAGCGCCGCGAACAGGCCGGCGACGCTGTGCAGGCGCTCGCGGTCGACCTCGGCGATGATGCGCTCGGCGTCGGGGTCGCGCCGCGCCCAGTCGCGCACCGCCAGCTCGATCGCCATGCCGCGCGGCTTGCTGCCGCCATAGAGCGCCAGCATGTCGCGCAACTGCCGCGCAGGCTCGCGCCCGTCCAGCCGGGTCTGTTCCTTGATCGCGGCGATGCGGCCCAGCTTCCAGCTCTCCAGCAGCGCGCCCATCAGGTCGGTGCGGTCGCGGAAATGCCAGTAGAAGCTGCCCTTGGTGACTTTCAGGGTCTTGGCCAGCAGTTCCACCCGCACCTTGTCGACGCCGCCTTCGGCCAGCGCCGCGAAGGCGGCGGCCAGCCAGGACTCGCGGTTCTTCGTTTTGGCTTCCATCCCCGTCCTTCGCGCTCCCCAGGCGTCCGCCGCCGCAGTCCCGACGGCGATCTATACCCGAAAAGGGGCGCCGCTGCCTATTCGCCCTGCTGCATCTGGATCGCGTCCGACGCCCGGCCGCGATAGTGGATGTTGCCGTCGGTGTCCAGGAAGGCCCAGTCGCCGGTCAGGTAATAGCGCCGGCCGTGGCGGAAGCGCCGGGCGGTCCGCTCCGGGTCGTTGGCGTAGGATTCGAACCAGAACAGCGGCGAGTGGTCGACGTCGATGGCGATCTCGCCGACCCCGCCCACCGGCGCCTCCCGCCCGTCGGGGTCGAGGACGACGACGCGGAAGCCCGGCATCGGCCGGCCGAGCGAGCCGCTGGGCGGCTGGGCGGCGTCGCCCCCTTCCGTCCCGTCCGCATCGTAACGGCCGATCCCTTCGGGGTCGTAGCGGTTGACGATGAAGATGCCGGTCTCGCGCTGGCCATACTGGTCGAGCAGCGGCACCTTCACCGTCCGGTTGGCCCAGGCGATCAGGTCGGGCGGCAGCGGCTCGCCCACCACCGACAGGATGCGCAGGGCGAGTTGGTGCGACACGCCGGGATCGGCGCCGTGCCAGGCGCGGATCTGCGACGGTGCCGCCGTCAGGTTGGTGACGCCGAACTTGGTCAGCATCCGGTAGCCCTGCCGCACGTCGTAGGGGCCGTCGCAGAAGATCGTCGTCCGCCCCAGCAGCAGCGGCCCGACCAGCCCGTAATAGGCGCCATAGGCCCAGCCGGGATCGGCCATGTTCCAATAGATGTCGTCGTCGCGCAGGTCGAGGCCGATGCGCATGTACTGTTCGATTCCCGACAGCGCCTTGACCGGCAGCGGGACGCCGAGCGGCGTCGGTTCCGATTCCGAGGTGTAGATCAGGGCGAAGGCATCGCTTTCCCGGTAGCGTGCCACCTCCGCCCGCGGCGCCGCCTCGTGCAGTGACGACCAGAAGGGCACGGCGTCGGGGCCGAACGCCTCGTCGCCCTCGACCGTCACCACCGGGCGGCTGTTGTCGCGCGGCACCTTGCGGCGCAGGAAGCCGTTGGTGACGATGGCCCGCGCGTCGCTGTCGGCCAGCCGGTAGGCGACCGCCGACGTGGTGTAGGTGGTGAACAGCGGCATGTAGATCCCGCCCAGCCGCCAGATCGCCAGCGCGGTGATCAGCAGCTCCGATCCCTTGGGCAGCAGCACCGCCACCCGGTCGCCCTGTCCCACCCCCATCCCGGCAAGCACGCTGGCGAAGCGCGCCGAATCGCGGGCCAGCCGGGCGAAGCTCAGCTCCGTCGTCTGTCCCGCCACGCTTTCATGCAGCAGCGCCGCCCGCGCGCCGTCGGCGGCGCGGACATGGCGGTCGCACAGCAGCGTCGCCAGCGCGATGGCGTCGCCGCGATATTCCGGCCGCAGGAAGGCGGAGGCGCGGACCAGCGGCACCGGAAGGGCCGGCTCCGGCGGGATCGACTCGGCAAGCGGTGGTTCCGCATTCGCCGGTTCCGGAATTGCCGCTTCCGGCGGGCGGAGCGGGGGAGGGGGGGCAGGGCGGTGCCGCAAGGCCGCCAGATCGCCCAGTGCCACCAGATCCGGCCCCAGGTGATAGCGCCTGCTGCGGGCATCCTGGTCCACCAGCCCGTCGCGCGCCAGCGCCGTCAGCAGCCGGTGCGCCGTCGCCTTCGACAGGCCGACGCCGGTCATCAGGTCGGCCAGCCGGGCGCCGCCGGTCCCGGCGGCGGCGACCGCGCGCAGCAGGGCGATGGCGCGTTCCAGGCTTTGGGTGCCGCCCGCGGCGTTCGGGGCGGCCGGAGCGGGGGCGATGTCGGCATGGCGGGTCATGGGTCCATCATATGGACCATGCGCCGGGTTGTCGCGGGAAAAAACATGCAGTGGCGGAATGTCAGTGTTGAAAACAGACCGGAGCCCGGTATATAGTGAGGAAGTTGCTCATGAAACGGTCCACAATATGGACCTCGCCGGCCACCAAAGAGCCGGGTCGTGACCCCGAGAAGCGGTACCAACAGCAACGGAGGAGGAAATGTCAGGCGCGCCCGTCGCACCACACCCCGGCCCTGCCCAAAATTCGCCCGCCACCCAGGCGACTACCCAGGCGGAGACCATCTTCGAGGCTCGGGGCGTCAATCTGCGCTTCGGGGGCGTCCATGCGCTGACCGACGTCAGTTTCGGCATCCGCAAGGGCGAGTTGTTCTCGATCATCGGCCCGAACGGGGCCGGCAAGACCTCGATGGTCAACTGCATCTCCGGCCGCTACCGGCCGACCGATGGCAAGGTCTATTTCAAGGGACGCGACGTGACGGGGATGACCCCGAACCATCGCGCCTCGCTCGGCATCGGCCGCACCTTCCAGAATCTGGCGCTGTTCGGGCACATGACCGTGCTCGACAACATCATGGTCGGTCGCCACCACCTGCTGAAGAACAATTTCCTGACCGGCCCGCTCTATTGGCTGACCGGCGCCCGCAAGGAGGAGCTGTCCCACCGCCGCGAGGTGGAGGAGATCATCGACTTCCTCGAAATCCAGCATGTCCGCAAGGCCACCGCCGGCACCCTGTCCTATGGCCTGCGCAAGCGGGTGGAGCTGGCCCGCGCCATCGCGCTGAAGCCGGACCTGATCCTGCTGGACGAGCCGATGGCCGGCATGAACCTGGAAGAGAAGGAGGACATGGCCCGCTACATCGTCGACCTGAACGAGGAGTTCGGCATGACCGTCGTCATGATCGAGCATGACATGGGCGTGGTCATGGACATCTCGCACCGGGTGATGGTGCTGGAATTCGGCAAGAAGATCGCCGAAGGCAGGCCGGAGGAGGTTCTGGCCGACCCCCGCGTCCGCCGCGCCTATCTGGGCGAGGACGACGACGAGGAGGCGCCCGCCGCCGCCCACCAGCAGCCCCCCCGCAAGGAGGTCGCGTGATGGCCGCAAACACCGTTTCCCCCACCGCTTCCCCCTCCGGCTTGCCCGATCTCTCCGTCCACGACACGCTGCCGAAGCTGGTGGCATTGCACGCCCGCGACCATGGCGGCGACATCGCCATGCGCGAGAAGGATTTCGGCATCTGGCGCAGCTTCACCTGGGCCGATGTGCAGGCCCGGGTCCGCGGCTTCGCGCTCGGCATGACCAAGATCGGCGTCGTGCCGGGCGAGGTGGTCGGGCTGCTGGGCGACAACCGCCCCGACTGGGTGATGGGCGAGATCGCGACCCATGCGGTGCGCGGCTACAGCCTGGGCATCTACCGCGACGCGCTGGACGAGGAGGTCGCCTACCTCATCACCTATGCCGACGTGAAGGTGGTGTTCGCCGAGGACGAGGAGCAGGTCGACAAGCTGCTGAACCTCGCCGACCGGCTGCCGACGTTGCAGCACATCATCTATTCCGACCCGCGCGGCATGCGCAAATACCATGACCCGCGCCTGATGCCGGTCACCGACCTGATCCGCATGGGCGAGGAGCTGCATGCCCGGCAGCCGGACCTCTACGACCGCATGGTTGCGGAGACGAAGGGCGAGGAGGTCGCCATCCTCTGCACCACGTCGGGCACCACCTCCAACCCGAAGATGGCGATGCTGCCGGCCGGGCGGCTGATCCGCCATGTCGCCAGCTACCTGTCGGCCGATCCCAAGGGGCCGGAGGACGAGTATGTCTCGGTCCTGCCGCTGTCCTGGATCATGGAGCAGGTCTATGCGGTCGGCATGAGCATGGTGTCGCGGATGCGCGTGAACTTCGTCGAGGAAGCCGAGACGATGATGCACGACTTCCGCGAGATCGGGCCGAGCTTCGTCCTGTTCGCGCCGCGCCTGTGGGAGGCCATCGCCGCCGACGTGCGCGCCCGGATGATGGACGCCTCGCCCTTCAAGCAGAAGATGTACGATCTCGGCATGAAGCTCGGGCTGGAGGCGCTGGCCAAGGGGCAGCGGTCGGCGCTGGCCGACAGGATCCTGTTCACCGCGCTGCGCGACCGGCTGGGCTTCACCAACCTGAAATCGGCGGCGACCGGCGGTGCCGCGCTCGGCCCCGACACCTTCAAGTTCTTCCAGGCGCTGGGCGTGCCGCTGCGCCAGATCTACGGCCAGACCGAGACGATGGGTGCCTACACCGTCCATCGCGGTACCGACGTGGATTTCGACACCGTCGGCGTGCCGTTCGACGGCGGCATCGAGGTGAAGGTGATCGACCCCGACCACAATGGCGTCGGCGAGATCGTCACCCGCCATCCCAACATGTTCGCCGGCTATTACCGCAACGAGAGCGCGACCGTCGCCGACATGCGGGACGGCTGGATGCACACCGGCGATGCCGGCTTCTTCGACAAGAAGGGGCATCTGGTCATCATCGATCGCATCAAGGACATCGCCACCACCGCCCGCGGCGACCGCTTCAGCCCGCAGTTCATCGAGAACAAGCTGAAATTCAGCCCCTATGTCGCCGAGGCGGTGATCCTGGGCGACAAGCGCGACTACCTGTCGGCGATCGTCTGCATCCGCTTCTCCATCGTGTCGAAATGGGCGGAAAAGAACCGCATCGCCTTCACCACATATTCCGATCTGGCGTCGAGGCCGGAGGTGTACGAGCTGCTGCGCAGCGAGGTGGAGCGGGTCAACCAGACGCTTCCCGAATATCAGCGCATCTCCAAGTTCCTGCTGCTCTACAAGGAGCTGGACGCCGATGACGGCGAGCTGACCCGCACCCGCAAGGTGCGGCGCGGCGTGGTCGCCGAGAAGTATGGCACCATCATCGACAGCATCTATGCCGGCCAGCCGAGGATCGACGTCGACACGACGATCGCCTTCCAGGACGGCACCAAGCAGCGCATCCGCACCACGCTGACCGTCATCGACCTCGTGCCTGCCGCGGCGAAGAAGCCGCAGCCGGTGGCGGCTTAACAATGCAACCGCTGAAAACCCCTCTCCCCCCCGCTCACGCGCAAACGAAGTTTGCGCTGACGCGACAGGCGGACCTTTGGTCCGCCGAAAGCGGGGAGAGGATGGGTGAGGGGGTTCCGTCTGCCGGACGCTCCTCGCCGCGCGTCCCCCTCACCCCGACCCTCTCCCCGCCTTTCAGCGAAGCTTCGCTTCGCCTGTCGGCATCGCAAGCGAAGCTTGCGATGGTGGGGATCGGGGGATTTGGATCCCATCTCGGCGAGGCCACGCCATGACCCTTCTGTTCCAGCTTCTCGTCAACGGACTGATCGTCGGCGCGCTGTACGGCGTGGTCGCCATGTCCTTCGTGCTGATCTACAAGGCCAGCCGCATCGTCAACTTCGCGCAGGGCGAATTCCTGCTGATCGGCGCCTGGACCTGCTGGTGGCTGCTGACCAGCTGGCAGCTGCCCTTCTGGATCGGCTTCCCGATCACGCTGGTCTTCATGCTGGCCTTCGGCGTCATCCTGCAGATCATCGTGCTGCGGCCGATGATCGGCGAACCGATCATCTCGGTCATCATGGTGACCATCGGCCTGTCGATCGTCTTCCAGGCGGCGATGAAGTGGATGTTCGGCGTCTTCGCCAAGCCCTTCCCGCAGATCTTCGCCAGCCCGACCACCAACCTGTTCGGGCTGGAGGTGCAGACCGTCTACGTCATGTCCTTGCTGATCTCGATCCTGATCATGGCGGGCTTCGGCTGGTTCTTCAAATATTCGCGCACCGGTCTCGCCATGCGGGCCACCGCCTTCGACCAGCAGGTGGCGCAGTCGCTGGGCATCTCGGTCCGCCACATGTTCGCGATGAGTTGGGCGATCTCCGCCATGGTTTCGGCGGTGGCCGGCGTCACGGTGGGCGTGGTCAACGGCGTGTCGTCGGCCCTGTCCTTCTTCGGCATCAAGGTGTTCCCGGCGGTGATCCTGGGCGGTCTCGACAGCATCATCGGCGCGGTGGTCGGCGGCCTGATCGTCGGCGTGCTGGAGAACATGGCGCACTATCTGGACAGCCAGTGGCTGAACTGGGGCAACATGTACGAGATCGCGCCCTTCTACGTCCTGATCGCCATCCTGATGATCAAGCCTTACGGCCTGTTCGGCACCAAAGACATCGAGCGCGTGTGAGGCCAAAATGGCGAATGTCAGCATCATCCCGAGCGGCGATTTCAAGACGTCCTACGGGACCGACACCACCATCTTCCCGACGAAGACCAGCCGCAACTTCGCGATCCTCGGCGTGGTCCTGCTGCTGGCCTGCCCGGCCTTCATGGACCGCTACTGGCTCAGCCTGCTGATCCAGATCGGCTATCTCGGCATCGCGGCGCTGGGGCTCAACATCCTGGTCGGCTTCACCGGCCAGATCTCCATCGGCCATTCCGCCTTCTTCGGCTTCGGCGCCTTCGCGTCGGCCTGGCTGAACAACAGCTGGGGTGTGCCGGTGGCGCTGGCGATCCCGCTGGCCGGCGTCATCACCACCGGCGTCGGCCTGCTGTTCGGCATGCCGGCGGCGCGGCTGAAGGGCCTCTACCTCGCCATCGCCACGCTGGCGGCGCAGTATATTCTGCAGGATTTCTTCGCACGGGCCGACTGGTTCACCGGCGGCACCGCCGGCACCATCGCCGAGCCGCTGACCCTGTTCGGCTTCGCCTTCGACACCGACGAGCGCTTCTTCTACGTCGTGCTGGTGGCGATGGTGGTGATGTACATCCTGGCCACCAACCTGATGCGGACCCGCGACGGCCGCGCCCTGGTGGCGGTGCGCGACCATTATCTCTCCGCCGAGATCATGGGCATCAACCTGACGAAGTACCGGACGATGTCCTTCGGCATCTCCGCCTTCTATGCCGGCATCGGCGGCGCGCTCTACGCCCACTACCTGCAATTCGTGTCGGTCGAGGGCTTCACCATCCTGTTCTCGATCCAGTTCCTCGGCATGATCATCATCGGCGGGCTGGGTTCGATCATGGGCACGCTGATGGGCACCGCCTTCATGGTGTTCCTGCCCGAGCTGATGCAGGCGCTGACCAAGATGGTCAGCGGCACCGCCATCGACACCGCGCTGAACCTGAAGGACAACATCGCCTTCCTGCGCGAGATGTCGATCGGCCTCGTCATCATCCTGTTCCTGGTGTTCGAGCCCGACGGGCTGGCCCACCGCTGGAAGCAGATCAAGGCCTACTGGAAGCTCTATCCCTTCTCGCACTAAGTCCGGTCGTTTTTGCCGGTCAACGAACAGAACAGACCAGGGAGTAAACGCACCATGTCGATCAAGACCGCGCTCTTCGCCACCTCGGCCATTACCGGCGCCCTCCTGCTGGCGACCTCCGCCACCGCACTTGCCGACATCCCGGTCGGCCATCTGGCGGACCAGTCCGGCGCCACCTCGGACGTCGGCGTGCCCTATGCGCAGGGCGTGTCGGACGCGCTCGCCTACATCAACTCCAAGGGCGGCGTCGGCGGCACCAAGCTTGCGGTCGACAGCGTCGATTACGGCTACCAGGCGCCGCGTGCCATCAGCCAGTACAAGAAATGGTCGTCGGGCAGCGACAAGATCGCCGCGCTCCAGGGCTGGGGCACCGCCGACACCGAGGCGCTGACCGGCTTCGTGACCAAGGACGAGATCCCGGCCTATTCCGGCTCCTATTCCGGCCACCTGACCGACCCGACCGGCAAGGGCCCGCACGGCTCCAAGCCGGCGCCCTACAACTTCTTCTACGGCCCCTCCTATTCCGATGCGCTGCGCGGCATGCTGACCTGGGCGGCGGAGGACTGGAAGAAGCAGGGCGGCCAGGGCAAGCCGAAATACGTCCATATGGGCGCCAACCACCCCTATCCCAATGCGCCCAAGGATGCCGGCGAGCAACTGGCCAAGGAGCTGGGCTTCGACGTGCTGCCGGCCGTGCAGTTCGCGCTGACCCCCGGCGACTACACCGCCCAGTGCCTGACGCTGAAGCAGTCCGGCGTCAACTACGCCTATCTCGGCAACACCGCCGGCTCCAACATCTCGGTGCTGAAGGCCTGCCAGACGGTCGGCGCCAAGGTGCAGTTCATGGGCAATGTCTGGGGCATGGACGAGAATGCCGCCAAGGCAGCGGGTTCCGCTGCCGATGGTGTCGTGTTCCCGATGCGCACCTCGGTGACCTGGAACGCCGAGGTGCCGGGCATGGCCCTGCTGAAGGAGATCTCGAAGATCTCCGACACGTCGGGCAAGGCCTATCGCCCGGTGCACTACATGGCCGGCGTCTGCACCGCCTACTACATGAAGGAGGCGATGGACTGGGCGGCCAAGAACGGCGGCGTCACCGGTCCGAACATCCGCAAGGCGATGTACCAGAAGAAGGATTGGGTTCCGGCCGGGCTGGAGGGCGTCTGCGTGCCCTCGACCTGGACCGATACCGACCACCGCGGCATGACGGCGGTCAACATCTACCGCGCCAAGGTGGGCGGCGACACCGGCGCCGGGGTGGACGAGCTGGTCAAGGCCGGCACCATCAAGCTGGAGAAGCTGACCACCGTCGACGTCCCGCGCAAGCCGGAATGGCTGGGCTGGTAAGCCGTCGAGTGCCCGGCGCCCCCGCCTTCCTTCCGGCGGGGGCGCCACCCCTCTCAGAACAGTCCAGGTGCCGCATGCTGAACACCGCCCCGGCCGCTCCGACCAACGCCCCCGCCCAGGCCGGAATGCCGCCCGTCACGGCCGCCAAGCGGATGATGCTGTCCGTCAACAACATCGAGGTCGTCTACAACGACGTGATCCTCGTGCTCCGCGGCCTCAGCCTGGAAGTGCCGGAGGGCGAGATCGTCGCACTCCTGGGTGCCAACGGCGCCGGCAAGTCGACGACGCTGAAGGCGATCTCCGGCCTCCTGAAGACCGAGGACGGCGAGGTGACGCGCGGCGACATCACCTTCAACGGCGAGCGCATCAACGGCATCGACCCCGACAAGATCGTCCGCAAGGGCATCTTCCAGGTGATGGAGGGCCGGCGGATCATCGCCGACATGACCTGCCTGGAGAACCTGCGGCTCGGCGCCTACACCCGTCGTGACAACGGGGTGAAGGACGACCTGGACATGGTCTACAGCTATTTCCCCCGCCTGAAGGAGCGCACCGGGCTGGCCGGCTACCTGTCGGGCGGCGAACAGCAGATGCTGGCGATCGGCCGAGCGATGATGGCGAGGCCGAAGCTGATCCTGATGGACGAGCCGAGCATGGGCCTGTCGCCGCTGATGGTGAAGGAAGTGTTCAGCATCGTCCAGCAGATCAACCGCGATCTGGGCGTCACCATCCTGCTGGTCGAACAGAACGCCCGCATGGCCCTGCAGGCCGCGACCCGCGGCTACATCATGGAGAACGGCAAGGTCGTGCTGGACGGCACCGCCGAAGAGCTGCGCAACAACGAGGACGTGAAGGAATTCTACCTCGGCGGCGGCAGCGAAGAGCGCAAGAGCTTCAAGAACCTGAAGAGCTTCAAGCGGCGCAAGCGCTGGATTTGAGGGGGGTTCCGCTTCGGTGCCCTCTCAATTTTGCCCCCTCCCTAACCTTCCCCCGCTCCGCGGGAGAGGGGACTGCCGCAGCATTCCCGCAAAGCTCCTACCCCCTCCACCGCGATCGGACCGACCTTTGGTCGGCCGAGGGCGGGGGAGGGATGGGGAGGGGCAAGGAGGAAGGCGGAGCAATGCGCGTCACCTCGGCCGACCCCTGAACGGACGAACGACCATGACCGATTTCTACGACGACCTCGAAACCCGTTCCTCCGACCGGCGCGAAGCCGAGCAGTTCGCGGCACTGCCCGCCCATCTCCACCATGCCAAGGACGCCGCCCCCTATTTCCGCCAATTGCTGGCGGCGATCGACCCGGCGGCGATCCATGACCGGGCGGCGCTCGCCACCCTGCCGGTGACGCGCAAGGCGGACCTGATCGCGCTCCAGCAGGCGAACCCGCCCTTCGGCGGGCTGGCGGCGGTGACGGTCGGGCGGCTGGCCCGCGTCTTCGCCTCCCCCGGCCCGATCCACGATCCGGAGCCGCACGGCGCCGACCCCTGGCGCAGCGCCCGCGCGCTGTTCGCCGCCGGCTTCCGCGCCGGCGACCTCGCCCAGAACTGCTTTTCCTATCACCTGACCCCGGCCGGCTCGATGTTCGAGACCGGGGCGCATGCCATCGGCTGCGCCGTCATCCCCGCCGGCACCGGCAACACCGAGATGCAGGCCCAGGCCGTCGCCGGGTTGAGGCCGCGCGGCTATATCGGCACGCCCGATTTCCTGAAGATCATCCTGGAGAAGGGCGACGCGCTCGGGCTGGACGTCTCGTCGATCCGCATCGCCAGCGTGTCGGGCGGTCCCTACCTGCCCGACGCCCGTACCTTCTACGAGGCGCGCGGGCTGGAGGTCTATCAGTGCTACGGCACCGCCGACCTCGGCATCGTCGCCTACGAGACCCCGGCGCGGTCGGGACTGGTGGTCAACGAGGGCTGCATCGTCGAGATCGTCCGCCCCGGCACCGGCGCCCCGGTGCCCGACGGCGAGGTCGGCGAGGTGGTGGTGACCATCTTCAACCCGGCCTATCCGCTGATCCGCTTCGCCACCGGCGACCTGTCGGCGGTGCTGCCGGGGGCCAGCCCCTGCGGCCGCACCAACATGCGGCTGAAGGGCTGGCTCGGCCGGGCCGACCAGACGACCAAGGTCAAGGGCATGTTCGTCCACCCCGCCCAGGTGGCCGAGGTGCTGCGCCGCCATCCAGAGGTCGCCCGCGCCCGCCTGGTGGTCGGCCGCCAGGACGCCAGCGACACCATGACCCTGCGGTGCGAGGCGGTGGAGAGCGGCCCTGACGGTGGCGAGGCGCTCGCCGCCGCCATCCGCGAGACGCTGGCGGCGGTCACCAAGCTGAAGGGCGCCGTGGAGTTCGCCGCGCCGGGCAGCCTGCCCAACGACGGCAAGGTGATCGACGACGCGCGGGGGTAACGGTCGCGCGGCAGTTAGACCCCCACCTAGCCTCCCCCGCTGGGCGGGGGAGGGATTGCCGTCGATTTTCCGAACAAGCACTCCTCTCCTCCCCCGCCCAGCGGGGGAGGATTAAGGTGGGGGTCTAACTTACCAAGAATCCTACCTCAGCACTCGGCATCCGCCTGCGGCATCAGCTCGTACTGCGGCTTGTAGCCGGGCTGGGCGCGGATGCGGTCGGCCCAGGCCTGGACGTTGGGATAATCCTTGGCCTCCATCGCCGATTCGTTCATCAGGTCGATCCAGGGGAAGGCGAAGATGTCGGCGATGGTCAGCCGCTCGCCCTGGATGAAGCCGTGGCCGGACAGATGATGGTCGAACAGCGCCATCCCGCTGGCCGCGGCCGCATCGATCCAGGGCAGGGCGTTGGCGTCGCCGTGGAACTTGCGCACCGCGCGGGCGCGCTGCACCGGCAGCAGCACGTCGGCCAGCCAGCTCAGCCACTCGGCGATGCGAATCGTCTCGTCCGCGTCGCGGCCGCCGAACCGGCCGGTCTGTTCGGCCAGATAGGTCAGGATCACGCTGGATTCGGAAATCGAGCGTCCGCCATGCACCAGGGTCGGCACCCGGCCGAACCGGTTGATCGCCCCATATTCGGGCGTCTTCTGCTGCCCGTTGCGCAGGTCGAGATGACGGTAGCCGAAGGGGATGCCGGCCAGACGGAAGAACAGCGCGATGCGGGCCGCCGGCTGGGAATTCACGTTGCCGTAGAGAATGAAGGGCGCGGTCGCGGTGTCGGTCGAGATGTCGGTCACGATGGCTCTGTCTCCCTGATGCGCGGGGTTTGATGCGCGGCGTTTCCGGTGGGCCGGAGGGCTCGATTTGCCGTGAAGATGGCCCCAATCGGGGGGGATGCGCCAGTGGAAAGCGACGGCCGGATGGCCCGGACGGAACCACTCGCTGACAAGCGCGGATCCCGTCGGAATGACGCCGGCGCCGTCCGCCGGGTTGACCTTAAAATCCGAACCCGGTACACAAGCGGACCACGTGTGATTTGTGGCGGTCGTCTTGCGGCAGCGTGCCGTTCCGGTCGTGTTGCCTGCCGGCGCCCCTCCGGCGACGCGGCGATCGGCGATGCGGCCCCCGCTCCAATGGCATGGATGGCGACATGGTGGACACGGTCGGGACGACGCGGACGATCCTCGTGGTCGAGGACAATGTGCTGATGCGCAAGCTGTTCGTCCGCTGCCTGGAGGAGGGCGGCTTCACCGTGATCGAAACGGCCGATCCGATGGCCGTGATGGACCTGATGCATGAATGCGCGCCGCATCTGGTGGTGATGGACATCGTCATGCCCGGCCTGTCGGGGCTCGACCTGATCAAGCGCATCCGCGCCGACGCCGCCCTGGCCGCGACGCCGGTGGTGGCCGTCACCAACCTCGCCACCCCCGCCGACAAGCGCCGGCTGACCGAGGCCGGCTTCGACGGCCACGTCTCCAAGCCGATCAAGCCCAAGGAATTCCAGGCCGCCATCGCCGGTTTCCTTGCGGCAGCCTGACCGGACGCCCGGATGACCGCCGGAACCGGGGGCGCGATGCCCCACATCCTGACCCGCCTCCTCCTCGTCCTGCCGCTGGCCGTCCTCGTTCCGGCCGCACTCGTTCCGGCGGCGCTGCCGCGCCCGGCCGCGGCCGCCGGGGCGGAGCAGGTCCTGCGCACCGACCGCACCGCTCCCGGCCATCTGCGTCCGCCCTTCCGCGCTTACGAGCCGCCGCCCCCCGGCCATGGGCCGCGCCTGCTCCGCACCGAGAGCCGGGCGGTCTACAAGCTGCCCCAGGGGATCGACGGCCTCGCCACGCCCGACCCGGAGCTGTCGCGCCTGTGCCGGCGCGGCGCCTTCCTGCAGAAGATCGACGGATTCTATTGGGCTGCGGCGCCCGACCGCCGCTATGGCGTCGCCTTTTCCGGCGGGGCCAACCTGATCGATCCGCAGAATCGCCGCCAGCCGGGAAAGGTCTATTTCTTCCGCGGCCAGGACAGCCGGTGCAGCGTCTGGGTCGGCGATCAGGCGAGACTGATGCCCAACCACATCGGCGGCTGACGGCGGCCGGTTTTCATCCGGGCGTCACCCGGGCCAGGCGTCCATGATAGGATGGAACATCCGTTTCCGACCATGGAGGCCCCGTCATGCCCGAACAGTTCGCCGCACCGGCCTCCAAACCGGCTCCCGGACTGGCCGCAACACCGGCCATCCCACCGCGACGCACCGCCGCAGGCGCCTCCGGCCGGGCGGATGGAACAGTGGAACAGGCGGTCCAGGATGTTTCATCCGGTTTCAAATGTTCCATTCGGGGCCGCCGCCCCCATATAGGACCGGTCATCGGCCAGAGGTGAACGACCGCCCGTGCGCATTCCCGATCTCAACAGCCTGTACGATGCCGGCAGCCGGCTTCTCCTCGAATCGACGGTCCGCGTCGGCGTCACCGGCCTGCGGCGGGCGGGCAAGACCGTCTTCGTCACCGCGCTCGTCGACAATCTGCTGAAGGCAGGGCGGCTGCCCTTCGTCGATGCGATGTCCTCGGGGCGCTTCCAGGCGGCCCGGCTGCGGCCCCAGCCCGATCCCGACGTGCCGCGCTTCGATTACGAAGGCCATCTGGCTGCGCTGACCGGACCCGATCCCCATTGGCCGGAGCCGACGCGCGGCATCGGCCAGATGCGCGTCTCCCTGCGCTACCGCCCGGACTCGGTCCTGAAGCGGGCGGTGCAGCCGATGGCGACCTTGAACCTCGACCTCGTCGATTATCCCGGCGAATGGCTGCTCGACCTGCCGCTGCTGCGTCAGAGCTTTGCCGAATGGAGCGCCCTGACCCTGGAGCTTGCCGCCCGGCCGCCGCGGGACGAACTGTCGGTCTCCTGGCGCGGCTGGCTCGCCACCATCGACCCGGCCGCCGCGGCGGAGGAGGAGACGGCGCGGCGCGGCGCGGCGCTCTATACGGACTATCTCCACGCCTGCCGCCGGGCCGACACGCTGCTCAGCCTGATCCAGCCCGGCCGCTTCGTCGAACCGGGCGACATGAAGGACGCGCCGCTGCTGACCTTCTGCCCGCTGTCCGGCGGCCAGCCCCAGGGGGCGCGCGGCCGCGGCAGCCTGTGGGCGCTGATGGAGGAGCGCTACGAGGCCTACAAGACCAACGTCGTCCGCCGCTTCTTCGCCGAGCATTTCTCCCGGCTCGACCGCCAGATCGTGCTGATCGACGTGCTGGGGGCGCTGAATGCCGGGCCGGCCGGGATGGCCGACATGAAGCGGGCGCTGGAGTTGAGCCTGGAGCCCTTCCGCCACGGTGCGTCGGGCTGGCTCGACTGGCTGTTCGGCAGCAGGATCGACCGGGTGCTGTTCGCCGCGACCAAGGCAGACCACATCGCCGCCCACCAGCATGCCCAGCTTCGCGCCCTGCTCGACAGGCTGGTCGGCGACGCCCGCAACGCCATCCGCTTCGAAGGCGCCCAGGTCGAGACCATGGCCATCGCCGCGCTGAAATGCACCGAAAGCGTGGTGACGGAGCATGAGGGCCGGCAACTGCGCTGCGTGCGCGGCGTGCCGGTCGGGCGCGACCGCCCGACCGTGCTGTTCCCCGGCGAAATCCCGGAGGATGCCGAGGCATTCCCGCCCGGCCGCGACCGCCCCTATAATTTCCTGTCCTTCCGGCCGCCCGACGATCTCGGCCGCGACCCGCGCGGCCTGCCGCACATCCGGGTCGATCAGGCCCTGCAATTCCTGCTGGGGGATCACCTGCAGTGACGGAGCGCGATCCCCCCCGCAGCAGCGCCGGCTGGATTCCGCCGATGGAGCTGGAGCTCGACCGTGCCGCGCCGCTGCCGGCGGAGGAGGAAGCGGCGCTGCTGACCGGATCGGGCGATCCGGCGGAGCTGCTGCCGGTCCCGGCGACCCCGGTGCGCACCACGCGCCGGCTGGGGCGCTGGCTGTTCGGGGCGCTGGCGGCGCTGGTGCTGGTGGCGCTGGGCTTCGACACCGCCGACCTGCTGGCCCGCGCCTTCGCCGCCAGCCTGGCGCTGGGCGTTCTGGTCGCGCTGCTGGCTGTGACCGCCGGCATCGCCGCGCTCGCCATGCTGGTGAACGAGCTGCTGTCGCTGCGCCGCCTGCGCCGGATCGAGGAACTGCGGGACGAGGCCGGGCGGCTGGCGGCCGATGCCGTGGGCGGCCGGGCCGACCGCTTCGCCGGGTCGCTGGTGGCGCTCTACGCCGACCGGCGCGAACTGGCCCCGGCGCTGGCCCGCGTGCGCGACCATGTCACCGACGCCCATGACGAGCATGAGGTGGTGCGGCTGCTCGACCGCGAGGTTCTGGGTCCGCTCGACCGTGCCGCCTATCAGCGGGTGCTGCGCGCCTCGCGCGACACCGCGGTCGCCACGGCGCTGAGCCCGGCGGCGCTGCTCGACTTTGCGGTGGTGCTGTGGCGCAACCTGAAGCTGGTGCGGGAGATCGCCGCGCTCTACGGCGCCCGTCCCGGCTATGTCGGGTCGCTGCGGCTGCTGCGCCGGATGCTCGCCAACATCGCCGTCGCCGGGGTGACGGAAAGCGCCCATCACGTGGCGGTGGAGGCGCTGGGCGGCTCGCTCGCCGCGGCCATCTCCACCCGGATGGGGCAGGGGGTGATCAACGGGCTGCTGACCGCGCGGGTCGGACTGACCGCCATGCATCTGTGCCGGCCCATCGCCTTCGGCCCCGACAACCGCCCCAGCCTCACCCGCATCAGGAAGGAGCTGCTGTCGCTGTCCAAGCAGGTGCTGTGAGCCGGATTTCGGGCGTCTCCCGCCCTCCGGGCCTACAGGAAGAAATCGTCCATCCCGGCCTCGCCGGCCCCGTTGGCGTTATTGCGGTCCGGGCCGTCGGCCGGGGCGATGCCGCCATGGATCAGCCGTTCGCTGTCCACGGTGTAGGTGTCGCCGAAGAGCCGGTGCAGGTCGCCGGCGACGTCGGCACTCTGTGCGGCATCCTGCACCGCGGCCGGCAGCGAGCCGGCGATCAGCGCCAGCCGCTGGGCGAATCGTTCGGCGAACTCCTCCTGGCGCCGGCCGATGCCGAGCGGCGCCATCGCGGTGCCGAGCAGGCCCGATGCCGTCGCGCAGTCGCGGATCAGGGCCTGCAGCGCGCGCTCCTGGTCGGCCTGCAGCTTGCGCAGGATGTCCATCGACACGGTCATCCGCTCGGTCAGCCCGGCCGCCGCCAGATGATCGTCGGCCGAGCGCCGGTCGAGATCGCCGGCCTGCTCCGATGCCGACCGGATCGCCTGGGCGATCGCTTCGGACACATCCTCGGTCCGGCGGCTGCACGCCCGCAGTTCCTGCGCGACGACCCCCAGCGCCCGGCCGGCCGGGCCGAGGCGGGTGCATTTCAAGGTGGTGTTCAGGCCCATCAGCCGCATGTCGACGTCGATGGAATGGATGGCGGCGACATCGCGCCTCATCGCTCCGAACCCGTCCGACACCTGGACGACCTGGGCGCGGATCACCTCGTCCGCGCGGCAATAGCGGTCCAGCAACTGCAAGGCGCGGTCGACCTCCGCGGCGACGGCCTGCAGAAAGGCCGGACCCGCTTCGCCGTCCCTCCCGGCAGCCGATGGCGTCCCTGATGGCGCCCCCGAACCGAAGAGCCGCTGTGCCTCGTCGGCGATGGCCCCGGCATCCTGGAGCAGCCCGGTCAGATTGGCGGCGAGCGATCCGACCTGCTGGGCGAAGTCGCGGTTGGCGTCGCGGCACTGGCGGCCCTGCAGCTCGCAGATCGCCACCAGCAGTTCGGCCCGCCGGCGCGGTTCCAGCGTCGCCAGCCAGCGGCGGTCGCCGCGCAGCAAGGCCGGGTCGGTGTCGCCGGTAAGGATCCGCAGCACCTCCAGAGCGTCGCCGATATGGGCAAGGCGCTGGCTGGTGACGTCGCCGACCTGGAGGTCGCTGATGCAGCGGGCGATGCGCCGGCCGATCTCTCCCACCCGGTCGGCGAACCGGCAGGCGGCCTCGCGGACGGCGGCCCGGCGGGCCACCAGCGCGTCGAGGCTCCGGCGGAGCCGGGTTCCGGCATCGTCCAGATGGGCGCGGTTGTCGTGCTGGAAGCCGGCGGCGCTGCCCTTCGCCGTCGCGATGGCTGCGCGCAGCGTCACCAGCCGGGACGAGGCCTTCGCCGTCGTCTCTTCGGCCAGCCGGTGCAACCGGTCGATCTCCCGGTTGAAGACGCTGAAATCGTCGGTGGTGGAGCGGATCTGCACCGACTGGACCTTGGCGTTGATCGCGAGTGCGGTGATCTCGCCGATGATCGCCGACAGGCTGGTGAACAGCCCGGCCATCCCTGTCCCTGCCTGCTCCAGCCCGTCCAGCCCGTCCAGCGTATGCCGGGCGTTGCCGGCCAGTTCGTCGGTGCCGGAACAGACGCCGGTCAGCATGTCCACGGCCCGGCTGCCGTCCTCGCTGTCGATCAGGGTCGACAAAGCGCGGAATCGGTCGCCTATGGCGTCCAGCAGGCCCAGCGACCGGCCCAGCGCGTCGCCGACGCCGAGAAAGGTCGCCTCGATCGGAGCCGATGCCGCGCGGAGTTCAACGGTCAGCTCGCGCAGCAGCCCGGCGGTGCCGTCCGGGACGACCGCCGAACCCTCGGCGGCGCGGGGACCTGGGGCGGCGAAGATGCTGTCCATACCGGAACCCTTCGGAAAATCGTCGTTCAGTGGCGGAGCGGCGTCAGGACCGGTCATGGCGCAGCATTTCGCGGGCGATGGAGGTCAACCCGACCACCTTCTCGGCGCCGCCGCGGGCGATCGCCTCCTTGGGCATCCCGAAGACGACGCAGCTCTCCTCGTCCTGGGCGAGGGTGAAGGCCCCGGCGTCGCGCATCTCCCGCAGGCCGGTGGCGCCGTCGTCGCCCATGCCGGTCATGATCACGCCGACCGCGTTGGCCCCTGCGCAATGCGCGGCCGACCGGAACAGCACATCCACCGACGGCCGGTGGCGCGAGACCAGCGGCCCGTCCTTCACCGCCACCAGATAGCGGGCGCCACTGCGCTGCAACAGCATATGGCGGTTTCCCGGCGCGATCAGCACCTGGCCGCGCAGCACCGTGTCGCCGTCGCGCGCCTCGCGCACCGTGACCTCGCACAGCCCGTCGAGCCGGCGGGCGAAGGCGGCGGTGAAGCTTTCCGGCATGTGCTGAACCACGACGATGCCCGGGCTGTCGGCCGGCAGGGCTTCCAGCACCTCGCGCAGCGCCTCGGTGCCGCCGGTCGAGGCGCCGATGCAGACCACCCGTTCGGTGGTGCGCGCCATCGCGCCGCCCGCCTTCCCGCCCAGCGTGGGGGCCGGCATCATGACGTCTGCGTTGAGCTTCGGTTCCGGCGCACGGGTGCGCGCGGCTCCTGTTCCCGTTCCCGTGGTGCCGTGGTTCCGTGGCCGCGGCTTTGCCCGCGCGGCGGCCTTGACGGTGTCGCAGATGCGGACCTGTGCGTCGAGCAGGCTCTGGCGGGTGTCGAGCCGCGGCTTCAGGATGACGTCGACCGCGCCGGCTTCCAGCGCCTGCATCAGCGTCTCGCTGCCGTCCTCCACCAGCGAGGAGCACATCACCACCGGGATCGGGTGCTGGCTCATCAGCTTGCGCAGGAAGGTGATGCCGTCCATCCGCGGCATCTCGACGTCCAGGGTGATGACGTCCGGGGCCTCCTCGCCGATGCGCCGGACGGCGGCGTAGGGATCGGCCGCCGCGCCCATCACCTCGATCGCCGGGTCCGAAGACAGGATGTCGGTCAATGTCCGCCGGACGGTTGCGGAATCATCGACGATCAGCACGCGGATTTTGGCGCCCATGTCTCAGCTCCGGATGAAGGTGGCGGACGCGACCTGGGTCAGGGGCAGGTCCATGTTGGTGATGGTTTCGCTATGGCCGACGAACAGGTAGCCGCCGGGCCGCAGATGCTGGCAGAGCTTGTGCAGAACCGCCTTCTGCGTCGGCTTGTCGAAATAGATCAGGATGTTGCGGAAGAAGATCACGTCCATGTCGGAGGCGATCGGATAGACCGGGTCCATCATGTTCAGATGGCCGAAACGGACCGCCTGGCGAATGGACGGCACCAGCCTGATCGATGGGTTGCCGCCGTCGCGCGACCGCATCAGGTAGCGGGAGGCGAATGGCGTCGGGACCATCTTCGCCATCTCGAAGGGATAGACGGCCAGCTTGGCCGCGGCCAGTGCCTCGGTGCAGATGTCGGTGCCGATGATTTCGTGGCGGATGGGGGCGCCGGCCCGCTCCTGCTCCTGGAGCAGCATGGCCACGGTATAGGGTTCGGCACCGGTCGAGCAGGCCGCGCTCCAGATCTTCATCGGGCGGTCGATGCCGGGACGATGGGGCAGGCGCGTCAGCGCGGGGATGGCGGTGCCGGTCAGGTAACGGAAATGATCGATCTCGCGGAAGAAGTCGGTCTTGTTGGTGGTGACCGCGTCGATCAGGTCGCCCAACTCGGCCTCCAGCGCTCCCTCGTCGAGCACATGGCGGCAATAGGCATGCATGTCCGGCAGGCCCAGCGCCCGCACGCGGCGGCGCAGGCGGCCTTCCACCATCGTCCGCTTGGACGCCGGCATGCGGATGCCGCAATGACGTTCGATGACCGCCGCCAGCCGCTCGAAGTCGCGGCTGTCCAGGCCGTCCTGGCCGAGCGTCCGCGTCCGGGGTGGGGACGGATCCCCGGCGTCGCTCATGACACCGCGTCCGGCAGGCTCAGCAGCATCGTATCGTCACCGGCGAACAGGCGGGCGATGTCGAAGACGATGACGAAGGTTCCGTTGGCGCGGCCGATCGCCTGGATGCAGTCCGACCGCCACCGTCCGCCGACCTGGGGCGGCGCCTCCAGCGCATGGCCGTCCAGCGCCGTCACTTCGAACACGCGGTCGGCGACGACCCCGATCCGGAGCGGCTGCCCTTCCAGCGGCACGTCCAGCACGAGGATGCGGGTGTGCGGCGTGGTCTGTATCGCCGGCAGGCCGAGCTTGACCCGCAGATCGACCGTCGGCACCCCCTGTCCGCGCACGTCGATCATGCCGACGAGGCTCGGCGGGGCGTGCGGCAGCCGGGTGACCGGCTGCATGTCGAGGATTTCGCGGACGATGCCGACCTCGATGGCGAAGATCTCGCGGTCGATGCCGATGGTCACATATTGCGCCGGTTCGCGCGGCGCTGCTGCGCTGGTCATGGATGGGCGCCGCTCCTCGGGCTGGGGATAGCGGGTTGCGGAGGAGGGGACGGCGCCGGCTGCGCGCCATCCCCCGGTGGTCGTCGGGAACGGCGGTCAGAAGGTGGCGTAGCGGCCATCGAGGTCGTCCGGACCCTTGCCGGCCTCGAGCGCGATCTTCACTCCACGGTCCTTGCCGTTCGGTTTTCCGGTCGGCTTGTGCGACTGGGTGTTGGCGGCAACCGGGGCAGGGCGGCGGTTGGTGGGGGCCGG
The DNA here is from genome assembly GCF_001305595.1 of Azospirillum thiophilum. Taxonomy (NCBI): domain Bacteria; kingdom Pseudomonadati; phylum Pseudomonadota; class Alphaproteobacteria; order Rhodospirillales; family Azospirillaceae; genus Azospirillum; species Azospirillum thiophilum. The sequence goes on along the minus strand of NZ_CP012405.1, from coordinate 474,046 downwards.
ATGGGCCGCGGCGGTGGCGCGGGAAGCCGGAGCCGGCGCGGCCGTCCGGGCGGCGGGGCGGCGGGCACCCTGTTCCTCCACTACGAAGTAGGAGATGGTTTCCTGGAGCTGGGCCGCCATCGAGGACAGCTCTTCGGATGTCGCGGCCATCTGTTCCGATGCGCTGGAGTTCTGCTGCGTCACCTTGTCGAGCTGCTGGATCGCCTGGTTGATCTGCTCCGCCCCGATGTCCTGTTCGCGGCAGGCGGCGCTGATCTCCTCGACCAGCTCGGCGGTCTTGCGGATGTCGGGCACCAGACGGCCCAGCATCTGCCCGGCTTCCTGGGCGATCTTGGTCGATTCGGTGGACAGCGAGCTGATTTCCGCCGCCGCCCCCTGGCTGCGCTCGGCCAGCTTGCGCACCTCCGACGCGACGACGGCGAAGCCGCGGCCGTGTTCGCCCGCGCGCGCGGCTTCCACCGCGGCGTTCAGCGCCAGCAGATCGGTCTGGCGGGCGATCTCCTGCACGATGCTGATCTTCTCGGCGATGGTCTGCATCGCCTGCACGGTCCGGCTGACCGCTTCGCCGGACGCCTGGGCGTCCTTGGAGGACTGCCGGGCGATCTTCTCGGTCTGGGTGGCGTTCTCGGCGTTCTGCTTGATGTTGGCCGCCATCTCCTCCATGGAGGCCGACGCCTGCTCGGCGGCCGACGCCTGTTCGGTGGCGCCCTGCGACAGCTCTTCGGAACTGGCCGACAGCTCCTGGCTGCCCGCCGCGACATTGTCGGCGGCCGACGAGGCGTCGGTGACGACCATGCGCAGCTTCTCCAGCATGGTCTCCAGCGCCATGCCCAGCGTGTCCAGGTCGGACAGCGGTTTCGCCTGGACCGTCAGGTTGCCGCGGGAGATCTCGTCGGCGATCCCGGCGGTCGTCCGCAGATTGGCGGTCATGCCGTTCAGCGCGCTCACCAGATCCTTGATCTCGTCGTCGCTCGACACGTCCACCTGCTGGCCGAGATCGCCGACGGCCACGGCGTTCGCCAGACCGACCGCCTTGCCGAGGCCGCGCGCGATCGAGATGGCGATGTAGGCGCCGGCGACGATGGCGATCAACAGGGAGAGCGAAACCGCGGCGATGGTGACCATGCGGATCTGTGCGTAGGTGGCGTCGGCCTGCTGCTTGTCGTCGGCCATGCCCTTCTCGGCGAGGGAGACGAGCTCATTGGATATCTGCGCCATTTTGTTCGCAATGTTCTGGACATCGCCAACCGAGATTCCAAGAGCTTTCACCTCGGTGTTTTGAAGGGCCAGTGAAACCACTTCGTCATTGTATTTGGTATATGACCGATATTTTTCCATGAAGCTGGAGAAGGCGCGAATATCTTCATCGGTCACAAGGGACTTTCGGATCTGGTCCTGCTGCTGATTGACCTTTTGGATCAAATCCGGGAGCGGTTTGAGCGCGGCTGCGGTTGAGGCATCGTCCGAGACCAGAAGTGCATTTCGGATGGTCAGACGAATCTGCGCCCAGTCGGTGGTCATCCGGCGAATCTGGTGAGCGATCGAGATTTGCTCGGGCGTTGCCGCCAGCCCGCCGCTTTCCACGCGATCGAGCAGCGGACGCAACGTGTCGAGGGCGGTGCTTCCTGCCTCCGTGCCGGCACCGGTGGTCAGATCGGCACCCTTTGCATTGGAATGCACCCGGCCTGTCGTACGGACCTTGTCCTGCGCGACGGCGAATTCCGCGATCATGCCATCGAGTTGCGTCGCCTTGCGGACGCCCTCTGAGTCGGCGATGCGTCGGTATTGCTCAACCAACATCTTCAGATCGTCCCGTCGGCCCAGCATCGCCTTGTCGAAGCGGTCCATGTCCTCATTGCTGCTGGACAGCAGGAAGTTCTTCTCTTCGCGCTGGATCATGTAGAGCGTCGCCGGGATCTGGCGCGCGATGCCGATCCGTTGCGTGGAGACACTGACGAGGTCCTCGATCTTCTGGTTCAGGTCCGACAGGCCGTTGATCGCGATGCCCGCGGTGGCGGCTGACAGCAGGATGACGGTGCCGAAAGCCGCGACGATTTTGGTTTTTATGGAGATGCGCATGGTCGTTCCTCGCTACGCGAGCCTGTGGGAGTCCGACGGTCGGCAGGCCGTGATTCAGTGGGTCGTGAAGATGCGGACGATGTCCGGAATGACGATGAAATCGGCGCCGCGCTTGCCGATGCCCTTGATCAGGTCGGGGTTCCAGCGCATGCCGATGTCGGGGGTGTCTTCGATCGAGGCGCCGGTGATGCCGGTCACCTCATAGACCTTGTCGGCCAGCAGCCCGACCACGGTCGGCTCCCCGTCGAGCTCGATCTCGACCACGACGATGCGGGTGTCGATCGTCGGCGGGGTGCGGTCCATGCCGAACCGGATCCGCAGATCGGCCAGCGGCACCACCTTGCCGCGCACGTTGATCAGGTGGCCGACCATCGGCGGGGCGCCCGGCACCTCGGTCTGGGGGACGAGGTCGAGGATCTCGTGCACGGCATTGGCGTCGATGGCGAAGATCTCGCCGCCCAGGCCCAAGGTCAGCGCCTCGAAGGAGCGGTTGTCGTTGGCGGTCATGTCGGGCTTCCCTGGCTTGCCGGAGCGTCGTTCATGAGGCTTCCCTCCGCTGGTCCTGCGATTGCCCGGCGGCCACGACCTGGGCGATGTCCAGGATCAGCGCCACCGACCCGTCGCCCAGGATCGTCGCGCCGGAGAAGTTGGCGACGTCGGCGTGCAGCTTCGACATCGACTTGATGACCGTCTGGTGGTCGCCCAGCACCTGATCCACCACCAGTCCGACCCGCCGGTCGCCGTTGGAGATGATGACCACCTTCTGGTAGGGATCGGGCGGATGGGTCACGCCGAAGCAATCGCGCAGGCGCAGGAACGGCACGAGGGAATCGCGGATGTTCAGGAAGCTGCGTCCGGAATGGCGCCGGCCCTCGGGCGGCAGCTCGACGCACTCCTCCACCGCGAACAGCGGGATGACGTAGCGGCCTTGTCCGACCCGGACCAGGAGCCCGTCGATGATCGCCAGCGTCAGGGGCAGGCCCAGCGTGATCTCGGTCCCGCCGCCTGCCGTGCTGGACACGTCGATGGTGCCGCGCAGTGCATCGACGGTGCGCTTGACCACGTCCATGCCGATGCCGCGCCCCGACACGCTGGTCAGCGTCCGTGCCGTCGAGAAACCGGGATGGAAGATCAGCTGGAACAGCTCGGCGTCCGACAGCTTGACGCCCGGCTGGATCAACTCATGCTCCTCCGCCTTGGCGCGGATGCGGTCGCGGTCCAGGCCGCGCCCGTCGTCGCGGATGGTCATCAGTACGCGGGTCCCGGCATGACGCGCGGACAGGTGGAGTTGCCCCTGGCCGGGCTTACCCGCCGCCACGCGCTCGGCCGCCGGCTCCAGCCCATGGTCAAGGCTGTTGCGGATGATGTGGACCAGCGGGTCGTTCAGCCGCTCGATCATCGTCTTGTCCAGCTCGGTCTCCTCGCCGGACAGGGTGAGCTGGACGTCCTTGCCCAGCTCCTGGGACAGGTCGCGGACGAGCCGGCGGAAGCGGCCGAACAGCGACCCGACCGGCACCATGCGGATTCCCATGGTGATGTCGCGCAGACCGTTGGACAGCCGTTCGATCTCCTCGGTGACCGACTTGATCTGGAGGTCCAGGCTGTCGGCGATCAGCTGCTTCAGGCGGGCATGTGCGATCACCAGTTCGCCGACCTGATCCATCAGATCGTCGAGCCGCTCCGCGGGCACGCGGATCGAGTTGGCCGCAGGCTGTGCTTTTGCCGGCACGATGGCCGGTGCCGCGGCTGGTATGGCAGCCGCGGCACCGGCCCTTTCTTCGGCTGCGGCGGACGGCTCTGCGGGGGATGGGCTTGCCGGAGTCGCGACCGGATCGGGTGCGGACGCGCCGGCCGGTCCGGCGACCGGTTCGATGGTCAGTTCGGTCTCGTCGATCACGAAGATGAACACATCCTCGATGGTCGAGCGCGGGTGGGTCGTGGTCAGGACCAGATCCCAGCCGATGTTGCAACGGGTCGGCTCCAGCTCTTCCAGCGGAGGGACCGTGTCGGTCAGGGCGACGATCTCGGCCTTGCCCAGTCCCTGCAGTTCGTCGAGCAGCAACAGCGGGTTGGTTCCGCGCTCCAGCGCGTCGGGGGCGAGACGGAAGCGGATGCGCCAGCTTGCCGGTTCCTCCGTCTCCTCCCCCGCCGGTTGGGCGGCGTCGGCCGACGCGACGCTCTGCTCCGCAAGCCGGGCCAGGAGCCCTTCCCCAGTCGCGGCATCGGCGTTGGCGGGATCGTCGATCAGGATGCGGATGTGATCCTTGGCCGCCAAGGCGATGCCGATCAGGGCCGGCGTTGCGCTCAACTCGCCCCTGCGCATCCGGTCGAATGCACTTTCCAGATGGTGCGTGAAGCTCGCTGCCGCCTCGAACCCGAACATGGCGCCCGAGCCCTTGATCGTGTGCAGGGCCCGGAAGGCGGTGTCGAGCGGGTCGCGGTCGGTCGGCCGCTGTTCCAGGCGGAGCAGCGCCGCTTCGAGATCGGCCAGCAGCTCCACCGACTCCTCGCGGAAGATCTGGCCCGGATCGCCATGCCCGGTCATGCGCCGATGATCTTTCGGACGACGCTGAGCAACTGGTCCTGCTGGAACGGCTTGACGATCCAGGCGGTGGCCCCGGCGGCCTTGGCCTCTGCCTTCTTCCCGGCGTCCGATTCCGTCGTCAGGAAGACGATCGGAATGCCGCGGTAGGCGGCCAGCGTCCGCAACTCGCGGATCAGGGTCAACCCGTCCATGTTGGGCATGTTCAGGTCGGTCAGCACCAGATTGAAGCTGCCCGTCTTCGCCTTGGCCAGCGCCTCGCGCCCGTCGGCGGCCTCCACCACCTGATAGCCGGCCGAAGACAGGGTCAGCTTGACCATCTGGCGCATGCTGGCCGAATCATCGACGCTGAGAATGGTTTTCGCCATTGTGTTACGGCCCCCCGATCCAGAAATCATCATCGGGGCGGATCGCCCCGGACTTGTCGACAAATCCCCCGCGCTCCAGGACGTCGCGCAGCGGTGCCCCGAGCGGCTGGCTCATCCGCAGGACGATGCCGCGCCGCGCCGCGGCCACCCGTGCCGACAGCAAAAGCTGTATGAAGCAGACGTCGGCATCCGTGAGGCCGCGGCAATCCACTTCGACATGCGTCGTGGAGCCCAGCGCATCCTGCAAGCGGTCCCGGACGGCCTCTATCACCGACAATGTCATGGAACCCGAGCACTCGACGGTTGCAGCATCGCGCAAGCCGGACATCGTGCGCCTTTCAAAGATCGGAGGGCGGCCCGGTCAAGCGGGCATTCGATCTCCATGTCTACAATATGGCGCAAGGCGGGAATATTCGGGTCGCCCCCAATGATGATGGGTGCTGCCCTAACGGAATTTTAACAATTATTCATCTGTTGATTAAAAGACTAAAATTTTCTAGAAACCATAATATAATAAAACTGATAATAATTCTGCTGTTGAATTTAATAAAAAGGCATAATTTCCAGTGAAGATTAGCCTTGTTTGAGGCGACAATGGCCATGAATATGGCTACTTATTATGGTTGTCTGATGAATGGTGTGGATTTATTGTTTGCAGTTCTGAAGTGATGAACTTCGACTTTTCGAAAAATGGAGTGCCACCTGCGTTGGTTTGATCGAGGGGGACGTCTGGAATCGGGGAATGGAGATCCGATGCCGGTGGCCGGGGCGTGCCGGGTCATCGGAGCCGGCCTGGAATTGTCCAAGGGCGAGGTTGGGCGCGACCGATAGGGTCTGCGCTTTTGGACTGGTGTCGGCCCCTTGCCTTGGCCATGCCGGTGTTCGTTTTTTTGCGCCGTCTTGCGCAATGCGGCCGGCGGCGGAGAGGATCCGGATCGGTCTGGCTGCCGATCCGATCCCGCTCACCATGCCGGAGATTGACCGCTTGATGCCTTTGGCGGCGGGCAGGTCGATCCCATTGGAAACGACCTGCCCAAGCCGATGAAAGCCGACTCTATTGCTGAGCGTCCGCCATCATGTCCATGTCGGAACCGTGGACGGTGCCGATGGCATGCAGGGAGCTTTGCAGGGCCAGCCTGTCCAACTGTTCCACCCGCAGGCTGGCGAAGATCTTGATGCGGCTTTCCAGTTCGACATAGGTGCGGCGGAAGGCCATGCGGATGCGGTCCTCCGACCCGGTCGCAGCGACGGGATCCTCGACACCCCAATGGGCGGTCAGCGGCGTCCCGTTCCACACCGGACACATCTCTCCCGCGGTCTGGTCGCACACCGTGAAGACGAAATCGAGGGCCGGTGCGTCCGGCCGGGCGAAGTCGTTCCAACTCTTGGAACGCAGATTTTCGGTCGGCAACTTGAAGGCCTGAAGGGTGGCCAGCGTGTGCGGGTTGATCTGGCCAGCCGGGTGACTGCCCGCCGACCAGGCGTTGAAGCGGCCTGCACCCCAACGGCGCATCAGGCATTCCGCCATGATGCTGCGGGCGGAATTATGGGTGCACAAAAACAGGACGTTATAGATCTTCTCGGTGCCCATCTGGTCTGCCATGGCCCACCCCTGGGTTCGGCCCGCCGGCGGGGCGCCGACGGGAACGGGACGGCGGCAATCCTGCCGCGCGCCCCGCTCCCGGTTCAAATCAAGCTTTTATGTCAAGCCCGACCTGTCATGCCAGGTCGAAGACCAGCACCTCGGCCTCGTCGGCACGGTCCAGCGTCACCGCCTCCTCGTCCGTCAGTGCGGCGCCGTCACCAGCCTTCAACAGGGTGCCGTTGACATGCACCCAGCCGCGGGCGACCTGGACCCAGGCATGGCGGCCGGGGCGCAGGGCCAGCGTGGCGCTTTCCTCCCCGTCCAGCAGGGCGGCGTAGAGGTCGACATCCTGATGGATGGTGACGCTGCCCTCCCGTCCGTCACGCGAGCCGACCAGCTTCAACTGGCCACGCTTTTCCGCTGCCGGGAAATCCGCCTGCTGGTAGCCGGGTGCCAGGTTGCTGGTCTCCGGCAGGATCCAGATCTGCAGGAAATGCACCGGCTCGGTGTCGGACGCGTTGTACTCGCTGTGGCGGATGCCGCGGCCGGCGCTCATCCGCTGGACCTCGCCCGGGCGGATCACCGATCCGGTGCCGATGGAATCCTTGTGCTCCAGCGCTCCGCTCAGCACGTAGGAGACGATCTCCATGTTGGCGTGCCCATGGGTGGGGAAGCCGGCGCCGGGGATCACGCGATCCTCGTTGATCACCCGCAGCGCGCGGAAGCCCATATGGGCCGGATCGAAGTAATGGCCGAAGGAGAAGCTGTGGTTGCTGTTCAGCCAACCCATGTTGGCGACCCCACGCTCGTCGCGATGGCGAATGGTCATCATGATGGAACCCTCCGTGCCCATTGGGCTGTCGTTGTCTGGAGGGGAATTTGGCACCGGAGGCGATGGAGAACAATCTGGGGAAATGACACCAGATTGTTGCTTTAATAGGCACAATATCGGACCTATGCCGCTCCCCTTATCCCGCCAGCGGCACCCCTACCGCGAACACCGTCCCGCGCCCCTCGATGGATCGCACCGTCACCGGATGACCCAGCAGCCGCGCCAGACGTTCGACGATGGCGAGACCCAGCCCGATCCCCTCGCTGCGGTCGCGGTCGGGCCGGTCGAGCTGGACGAACTCCTCGAAGATGCGGGCACGGTCGGGGGCGGCGATGCCGCGGCCGGTGTCGTAGACCTCGATCCACAGCGTTTCGCCGCGGGTACGGCAACCGACCAGAACGCCGCCGGTCTCGGTGTAGCGTATGGCGTTGGCGATCAGGTTGCGGACGATGCGCTCCAGCAGTGCCGGGTCGCTGCGCACCACCGCGCCGGTCGGGACGGCGCGCAGCCGCAGTCCCTTCGTCTCCGCCAGACCGGCGAACTCGGCCTCCAACTGGTCGAGCAGGGGGGAGAGTGGCAGGTCGGTCGGCTTCGGCGTCACCACTCCCGATTCCAGCTTGGAGATGTCGAGGATCGCGTTCAGCAGGTCGCGCATCGACCGCTGCGCCGCCTTGAGGTCGGACAGCAGCACCACCGCCTTGCCGCTCTGGGGCTGGCGTTCCAGCATGCCGGTGAACATGCCGATGGCCTGCAGCGGTTGCTGGAGATCGTGGCTGGCATGGGCGAGGAAGCGGGACTTGGCGCGGTGTGCCTGTTCGGCGGCAGTCTTGGCGGCTTGCAGTTCCGCCGTCCGTTCGCGTACCTGTTGTTCCAGCGTGGCGTTGGACCGCTCGATGGTCTCGGCCATGCGCAGGATTTCGGTGAACTGGCGGCGCACCTGCCGGGTCATCGGCCGGAAGATCGCCAGCGCCTCCACCGCCAGGATCAGCAGGGTCGCCAGCAAGGCAGCCAGCCCCAGCTGGTGGAGGGTGTGGAAGCCGGCCTCCCCCTCCTCCTGGTATAGGGCCACCATGTTTTCAAGCCGTTGCAGCAGCGGGCCGAGCGCCTGGGCGGTGATGCGGTCCGCTTCCGCCGGGTCGGGCGGATTGCCGGCCGCTGTGGCAGCGATCACCCGGCGCAGGGCGGCGATATGGTCGGTCACCACCGGGTCGAGCGGATCGGGACCGTCGTGGAACAGGTCGCCCGGCGGCGGCCCGAGTGGCGGCCCTTCCTCCGGTCCGGCCCGGCCGCTCAGCCGGCGGTGGGCCGTTTCGAAGATGTCGGTAGCCTCCGACAGCCTTCGGGCAAGCTCGGCGCGTACCGTCGGATCGGTGACGGTCTTCAGCTGCTCGACCAGCAGAGCGGTCCGTTGCGACAGCATGCGCTGCCGGCCGGAGACGTTGACGACCTCCAGCATCCGTTCGTGCTGGCCGATCACCCGTTCGGTCATGACGAAGCCGGCAAGGGTGCCCAGCGCGATCAGCATCAGCGCCAGGGCGTAGCGCACGGTCATCCAGCGCGCCGTGGTCGTGCCGATCGGTATCATGCGCTTTTCCCCGGCCCCGTCATGGGGCGCCCTCATGAGGCTGCATCATGGGGTGGTTTGCCGCATCGCGGCAATGGTTACGGCAACGGCCGGACCTCTTGGCGAGGCTATAATGCCTCGGTGAAGCCGCAGGCGCCCAGCGCGGCCTGCATGTGCGGCGGAACCGGCGCCACCGCCCCCACCGGATCGCGCTTCGGGTAGAGCGGCAGCGAGATGGCACGGGAATGCAAGTGCAGCGGCTTGCCTTCCGGCCCGCCATATTGCGGATCGCCGACCAGCGGGCAGCCGATGGAGGCGCAATGGACGCGGATTTGGTGGGTGCGGCCGGTGTGCGGCGTCAGCTCCAGCCAGGTCAGACCGTCCGCCTGTCCGCGCACGACATAGTCGGTCACTGCCGTCTGCCCGTCGGGCGACCCGACGATGCGCCAGCCCCCGGTCTTGTTGGAAACCTTGGCGAGCGGCAGCTCGATCCGCCCGGACTCCTGCGGCGGCGTGCCGACGACCACTGCCCAATAGGTCTTATCGACCTTGCCGTTCTGGAACAGGATGCCGATCTTGCGCAACGCCTTGGCATGACGGCCCAGGATCAGGCAGCCCGAGGTGTCGCGGTCCAGCCGGTGGGCGAGGGATGGCGGCTTGGGGAAACCGAAGCGCAGTGCGTCGAAATGCCGCTCCAGGTTCGGACCGCCGGCGGGACCGGCATGGACCGGCAATCCGGGGGGCTTGTCGAGGATCAGCATCAGCCCGTCGCGGTACAGGATGCGTTCTTGGATTTGGGCGGGTGTCACGGGCAATTCATCCCCAGGCACGGGAAATTAGGAGGTCGATGGCGGCGATAATGCGGTCGCCGTCGTCGGCGAGGGAGCCGATTTTTTCACCGAGCTGCTCGGCACGGAGCGAAACAGTCTGCAATGGATGAAGGACCACCGAACGGCCTTCGATCTCGAAGGACGGATTCAGCTCCGGATCGATCGGAGGTTCGGCACGCTTGTCCACCATCGGAATTATGACGCGGCTGCGTGCGGCATCGAATCTACGGGACTGGATGACGACCACAAACGGAATGAACTGACGGCGGGCGCCCGTGTTTCCATGGACGTCGAATTGGCTCATAGGACGTCGTTGGCATACTGATCGGCAAAAGAGCCGTGCTTTTCGTCGAACAGGTTCCAGGCTTCTATCGTGGCGTCCAGGCGGCGCTCACGATCCGCCTTCGCCAATTCATCGGCAAGCAGCTTCTCGATCTGCTCCGACAGGTCGCCGGGAAGGGATTTCGCGCGCTGAAGGATGTCCTCGTCCAGGGAGAGGATGACGTCCTGCTTGTGTGCGCGCCGGTCATGAACACCGTCCATTGGAAAGCCCTCCGCAAACCATCGGCATTGAAGATAGGCTTTCGCCCTGCCGTCCGGCAAGCGGACAGGGGAAAGGGCACGGCTCCCATCGGCGCCGCGCCCCCTGATATCCGGCTCCGATCAGGCGAGCTTCAATTCCTTGAAGAAGTCGTTGCCCTTGTCGTCGACGATGATGAAGGCGGGGAAGTCCTCCACCTCGATGCGCCAGATTGCTTCCATGCCGAGTTCGGGATACTCGACGCACTCCACCTTCTTGATGCAGTCCTGGGCCAGACGGGCGGCGGCACCGCCGATCGAGCCGAGATAGAAGCCGCCATGCTGCTTGCAGGCCGCCGTCACTTCCGCGCTGCGGTTGCCCTTGGCCAGCATGACCATGGAGCCGCCGGCCGCCTGGAACTGGTCGACGAAGCTGTCCATGCGACCGGCCGTGGTCGGCCCGAAGGAGCCCGAGGCGTAGCCTTCCGGCGTCTTGGCCGGGCCGGCGTAATAGATCGGGTGGTTCTTGAAATAGTCGGGCAGCGGCTCGCCGGCATCGAGCCGGGCACGCAGCTTGGCATGGGCGAGGTCGCGGGCGACGATCAGCGGGCCGGTCAGCGACAGGCGGGTGCGGATCGGGTGCTGGGACAGCGTGGCGCGGATTTGCTCCATCGGCTGGTTCAGGTCGATCTTCACGACCTCGTCCGACAGATGTTCGTCGCCGATCTCCGGCAGATACTGGGCCGGATCGGTCTCCAGCTGCTCCAGGAAGATGCCGTCCCTGGTGATCTTGCCCACCGCCTGACGGTCGGCCGAGCAGGACACGCCGACGCCGATCGGCATGGAGGCGCCGTGGCGCGGCAGGCGGATGACGCGGACGTCGTGGCAGAAATACTTGCCGCCGAACTGGGCGCCGATGCCCATGTTCTGGGTCAGCTTGTGGACCTCGGCCTCCATCGCCAGATCGCGGAAGGCATGCGCGTCCTCGCCGCCCTCGGTCGGCAGGTCGTCGAGATAGCGGGCCGATGCCAGCTTGACCGTCTTCAGGTTCTGTTCGGCCGACAGGCCGCCGATGACGATGGCCAGATGATAGGGCGGGCAGGCCGAGGTGCCGAGATAGCGGATCTTGTCTTCCAGGAACTTCAGCAGCCGGTCGGGCGCCAACACCGACGGCGTGGCCTGATGTAGGAAGGTCTTGTTGGCCGACCCGCCGCCCTTGGCCATGAACAGGAACTTATAATAGTCCTCGCCCTCGGAATAGATGTCGATCTGGGCCGGCAGGTTGTTGCGGGTGTTCTTCTCCTCGTACATGGAGATCGGCGCCAGCTGGCTGTAGCGCAGGTTGCGCTTCAGGTAGGCGTCGCGCGCGCCTTCCGACAGGGCCTGCTCGTCGCCGCCCTTGGTGAAGACGCGGCGGCCCTTCTTCCCCATGATGATGGCGGTGCCGGTGTCCTGGCACATCGGCAACGTGCCGGCGGCGGCGATGTTGGCGTTCTTCAACAGGTCGAGCGCGACGAAGCGGTCGTTGGCCGACGCCTCCGGATCGTCGAGGATCTTGGCGAGCTGGGCCAGATGGCCCGGGCGCAGCAGATGGTTGATGTCGGCGAAGGCCGCCTCGGCCAGCAGGCGCAGACCTTCCGGCTCGACCTTGAGGATCTGTTCGCCGTCGAACTCGGTGACGGAGACGTGATCGGAGGTCAGCTTGCGGTAGGTCGTGTCATCCTTGGCGAGCGGAAACAGGCCGGCTCCGCGGGCTGAGGCGATGTCGTCGGGCATTGGGGGCGTTCCTTTATGACGATCCTGGCGTGACGATCCTGGCGTGACGATCCAACTGCGTCCGCTCGCCTTCGCGGAACGCGCCCGGCCGGGCGCGCGAAGGGGAACAAGCCGCGCTCGGCCCCCCTTATACACCGCTGCGGGACGAAGACAACCGTCGGCCGTGCGGAAGGCGTCGCGACGGTTTGACTTGGGACAGTTCGGAGGATTTTCTTGGGAGTAGCGCGGGGAAGTGGTCAGACCAGTGCCGCTTCCCCGGCGATAACTTCCCTATGCCGCCGCCTTCACCTGCCCGGTCACCGCCGCATGGCTCTGCGTCACCGGTTCGGCCGGGGCGCCGGCCCATTCGCCATGGGCGGGGATCTCCTCGCCCTTCATCACCAGGGTCAGCGGACCCAGCCGGGCGAAGTCGCCGACATGGGTGTCGTACAGCACCGTGGCCCCCGCCCCGACGGTGACGCCGGTGCCGACGCTCACCCGGCCGACCTTCATCACGCGGTCCTCGTAGAGATGGGTCTGCAGCGCCGACAGGGCGTTGATCGCGGAATAATCGCCCACCGCCACGCAGTCGAACTCGGTGATGTCGGTGGTGTCCATGTAGACCCCCCGGCCGAACTTCGTGCCGAACAGGCGCAGCACCCAGGGCAGCATCGGCGTGCCGCGCAGATGGTCGAGCAGCACCTTGCCGGCGAGGCCCCAGTAGAGCACGGCCACTGCCTCGGTCCGCATCGCCCACCAGGACCACATGGGCTTCATGGTGGGGGCGTAGCGGCCCATCAGCAGCCATTTCACCAGCGCCACCACCAGCACCATCGCGACCGGGATGGCGACGCTGACCGCCAGGAACTGCCAGGCGAAGGCTCCCCAGCGGCCGTCGAGGAGCGCGGGCGCGAACATCTCCACTGCAAAGGTGCCGAAGGTGATGAACAGCATCGACGGCATCGACAGGCTGAAGGCCTCGAACACCGCACGGCCGAGACGGCGGGCGCGCGATGGCTCGAAGGTCCAGTTGGCGGCGATGTTGTCGAACTTCTGGCGGACCGGAAGCCTGATCGGCGGGCTGCCGAACCAGGTGTCGCCCGGCTGCATCTCGGCATTCGCCGGCGGCTTGGACTTGATGCCGATCAGCGTGCCGGTGGGGATGACCGCTCCAGGCGGGACCACGGCGTCGTTGCCGACGAACACGCGGGCCTCGGTCCTCACCGGCTTCAGATCCATCCAGCCGCGGCGGATGTCCTCGTCGCCCAGCACCACCTCGTCGGCGATGAAGCATTTCTCGCCGATCTCCACCAGATCGTAGCGGCCGGCGAGGTTGGTCGAGATCTCGGCGTCGCGGCCGATCTTCGCGCCCATCAGCCGGTACCAGGCCCGCATGTAGACGGTGGCGTAGAGCGAGCTGAGCGTCTCCAGCATCACCTCGGTCGCCAGGGCCACGATCCATTTGCGGACATAGAACCAGCTGTGGACCGAATAGGAGCCGGACTCCACCTTCGGCAGCACGATCCAGCGCATGGCGGCGATCAGCAGCACGGTGAAGGCCACCAGGAACATGGCGGTCGGCCAGGCGATGGCGGGGACGTAATAGAGATAGTTGACCTTGAACACCCCGCCCATCCAGGCGTCGAGCCGGTCGAACAGGTAGAAGGCGGGGAAGATCGGGATCAGCGCCACCGGCGGCAGTCCGACCACGGCGACCAGATAGAACAGCCCCTGGGTCATCCGGCGGGAGACACCAGCCGCGGACGCCTGGGGCAGGGCGATACGGTCGACCATGCCGACCTTGCGTGCGGGCGATCCGTCCCACGATTCATAGGCGCCGGTGCGCGTGCCGGCGGGCAGGGCGGTCAGGTCGGCCAGTTCGGTGCCCGGCGCGACCACCGTGTCGTGCCCGATGACGCAGGAGGTGCCGATATAGGCGTCGTCGCCGATCTCGATGGTGCCGATCACCAGCTCGTTGCCGATCACCTCGGCATTGGCCAGCTTCACCTTGCCGCCGGTGGAGGTGCCGCGGCCGATCGACACCAGATCGATGGCGCCGGATTCGAACTCGCCGATCATGGCGTCGGCGCCGACCCGGGCGCCCAGCGCCCGCAGGAACATCCGCATCAGCGGCGATCCCTGGAACCACTTCAGGTGGACGAGGCTGATGAAGCGTTGCGCCAGCCACCAGCGGTAATAATAGACGCCCCACAGCGGGTAGCGGCCCGGCATGGTGCGGCCGATGATCAGCCATTTCGCGGCGATGGCGATGGCGATCGTCGCAATGTTGATGACGACGTAGACGCCGAACAGGGTGGAGATCTCGCCCAGCAGCGTCGCGTCCTCGCCCGACAGCAGCATGTAGCTGACGAAAACGCCCAGCCACTGGACGGTCATCAGCGCCAGGATGACCGGCAGCGCCGCGGCCTGGGCCAGCCCGCACAGCAGGCGGCGGCGCAGCGGCGGCGGCTCGAAGGACAGGTCGGCCGGCTTGGCGCCGCGCCCGGCCGGCGCCTTGGCGTCCAGCCGCTCGGCCATCGCCCGCAGGCTGCGGGCGCCGTAGACGTCCTGGAGCGTCAGGCCCGACAGGCCCGCGGTCTCGCGCACCGCCGACACGAAGCGTGCCGCCAGCAGCGAATGGCCGCCCAGGTCGAGGAAGAAGTCTGCCTCCAGCGGGATCGACTGGCCGGGGAAGACCCGCCGCGCCGCATCCAGCAGGACGGCCTCGGTCGGGCTGCCCGGCTCCTCCTGTTCGGCGCCACCGGCATCCCCGGTCAGCGCCATCGCCTGGAGCGTCTTGCGGTCGGCCTTGCCCGAGGTCAGGCGCGGCAGCGCCTCCACCAGCTCGTAGTGCGCGGGCACCATGTAGGACGGCAATTGGGCGCGCAGGGCATCGCGCAGCGCAATCCTGTCCGGTGCGGCGCCGGGCCGGGCGACCAGGAAGGCGACCAGCCGGTCCAGGCCATTGTCGTTGCGCAGCACCACCGTTGCCTGGGCGACGCCCGGCAACTCGGTCAGCTTCGCCTCGATCTCGCCGAGCTCCAGCCGGAAGCCGCGGATCTTCACCTGATCGTCGATGCGGCCGTGGAAGCGCAGGTTGCCGTCGGCATCCAGGCTGACCGCGTCGCCGGAGCGGTAGAGCAGCGGATCGGGACCATCTCCGGCGCCATCCGGCCGGAAGGGATTGGCGATGAACTTTTCCGCCGTCAACTCCGGCCGGCCGAGATAGCCCTGCGCGACGCCGGGGCCGCCGATCAGCAGTTCGCCCTGGGTGCCGGGAGGAACCGGGTTCAGCGCCTCGTCCACCACATAGCAGGTGTAGTTGGGGATCGGGCGGCCGATGGTGACGGGGATGTCGGGCAGCACCTCGGCCACCGTGGCGACGACGGTCGCCTCGGTCGGGCCGTAGCTGTTGAACAGGCGCCGGCCGGGCCGGCACCAGCGCACAGCCACCGCCGGCGGGCAGGCTTCGCCGCCCAGGATGACGACGCGCAGCGACGGCACGTCCTTCGGCAGCATCGCCAGCAGGGTCGGTACGGTGTCCAGCACGGTGACGCCGGCGTCGTTCAGCACGTCGGCCAGCCGGTCGGCCTCGTCCAGCACCTGGCGGCTGGCGACCCACAGGGTCGCACCGGCCAGATAGGGGACGAAGATTTCCTCCAGCGACAGGTCGAAGGCCACCGATGCGCCCTGGAACGCCACGTCCTCGGCGGTGATGCCGTAGACGCTGTTGGCGGCGCGCAGGTAATGGCAGATGTTGCGGTGGCTGATGACGATGCCCTTGGGCTTGCCGGTCGAGCCCGAGGTGTAGATGGCATAGGCCGGGCTGGCCGGCGTGACCCCGTCGGCGCGCAGGTCGAGCGGACGACCGTCGTCGCCCATCACGTCGCCGATGCGCAGGGTCTGTACCGCCGCGCCGTGGGCGGTCAGGGCCGCCGCCTTGGTGCCGGTGACGAGATCGACCAGGATCGCCGGGGCGGCGCAGTCGGTCAGGCTGACCGCCACCCGCTCCGCCGGAGCGTCGGCGTCGAACGGCAGATAGGCGGCGCCGGCCTTCAGGATGCCGAGCAGCGCCACATGCAGATCCAGCGACCGCGCCATCCACAACCCGACGAAGCAGCCGGGGCCGATGCCGCGCGCCCGCAGGCCGCGGGCGACCCGGTTGGCCCGCGCATCGAGTTCGGCGTAGCTGACGCGCCGTCCCTCATGAATGATGGCCGTGCGGTCGGGATGGGCCGCGGCGGTCGTCTGTGGAATGTCGGACAGCAACTCGTCCCGCAGCAGGGACGGGTCGACGGGACCGCGCAGCATCGTCACCGGACCATCGGCGGCGCTGCAGGAGGAAATCGTCGATTGGCCGGCCGGGGAGACGTCGATGGGGCCATTCGCCCGCGTATTCAGCAGGGTCACGCTGTATCAGCCTTCCGATAGGGATCAGCGCGGTGGCGCCCAACGGACCCGAGCGGTGCCCGGTCCCGGCGGTCGGCTGAATGCGGCCATGTGCCGCCGACATGTTGTGGGGATTTATGGTTAATGAAAGCTTGCCATCGATCAGGCGGGTGCCTGTACCGTTGGGAGATGGCAAGTCTTGGGCCGACCAAGCGCTGCAAGAGCACGATTCGCACCGACCAGAAGAAATTAAAAGACCTGCCGGCCCGGATACATGCGGATACATGCGGGTTCGGGCGCCGCTTACATGATCCGATACGGACGACCGGTCAAGGGAGTCCTTATGCAAGGGAGGCAAACGGATCCTGCGTATGTCGGGACCGGCACATTTCCTGAGGATTTTCCCCGATCCGTCTTCATTCAATGAGCGCATGGCTGCCGCGCCGGAGGGCCAAGCCTGCCGTCAACAATCATGATGGACGTCATCATATTTCTTATTCATGATGAACATCATTTATAAGGCGCTTGGCGCCGGTGGTGCGCACCGGTTGGCCCGTGGCGGATTCGGCAGTTCAACAGGGAGACGAGCGATGAGCATCACGACGGATATGAGCGGGCGGGTGGTTCTGGTCACCGGGGGCACCTCGGGCATCGGGCGGGCGACGGCGCTGGCCTTCGGTCAGGCTGGGGCGACGGTGATCGTCACCGGCCGGCGCGAGGCGGAGGGGCAGGAGACGGTGGCGCAGATCGGCCATGCCGGCGGAGTCGGCAGCTTCGTGGCGGCCGATGTCGCCGATGCGGCGGAGGTCGCCGCCCTGTTCGGACGGATCGAGCGCGACCATGGGCGCCTGGACGCCGCCTTCAACAATGCCGGCATCCATCAGGTCGCCCCGCTGACGGAGATGGACGATTCCGCCTTCGACCGCATACTGACCGTCAATGTGAAGGGCGTCTGGCTCTGCCTGAAGCATGAGCTGGCAATCATGAAGCGCCAGGGTCATGGCTCCATCGTCAACACCGGTTCGGTGTTGGGCCAGATCGGCATGGCCGGCAATGCCGCCTATTCCGCCAGCAAGGCGGCGGTGGAAGGACTGACCCGCACCGCGGCGATCGAGGTCGCGGCGTCCGGCGTGCGCGTCAATGCCGTCTGCCCGGCGATCATCCAGACGCCGATGACCCAGGGTTCCTTTGGTGGGGCGGAGCAGGTCGAAGCCGTGCTGGGGCGACTCCATCCCGTCGGCCGCGTCGGCCGGCCCGAGGAGGTTGCTGCCGCGGTGCTCTGGCTCTGCTCGGATTCTGCCGGCTTCGTCACCGGCCAGTCCATCAACATCGACGGCGGCGTGACCGCCCAGTAACCCCCAGATCGACCGCGCGCCGGCTGCCGGAGACGCAATTCATGCTGTCCACCCCTCTTGCCTCCGTCCTGGCGCGGCGGAACATCCATTACGGATGGGTCGTCGTCGCCGTCACTTTCCTGTCGATGCTTGTCTCTGCCGGCGCGGTCGGCGCCCCCGGCGTCCTGCTTCTGCCACTCCAGCGGGAGTTCGGTTGGGATACCGCCGACATTTCCACCGCCATGGCGATCCGCCTGCTGCTGTTCGGGCTGATGGGACCCTTCGCCGCGGCGATGATCAACCGCTTCGGCGTCCGCCGCATGGTTCTGTCCTCCCTGACCCTGGTCGGAGCGGGGTTGTTTGCCTCGCTGGCGATGCGCGAGGTATGGCAGCTGATCGTCCTGTGGGGGTTCGTCGTCGGCTTCGGCACCGGCCTGACCGCCATGGTGCTGGGCGCCACCATCGCCACGCGCTGGTTCGTTGCCCGCCGCGGGCTGGTGATCGGGTTGCTGACCGCGAGTTCGGCCACCGGGCAACTGGTCTTCATGCCGTTCCTGTCGATGCTGACGGAGGCCTATGGCTGGCGGACCGCCATCGCGTTGCTGTGCGGGCTGATCGCCACGGCCGCGCTCGCCATGCTGGTGCTGATGCGCGACCGTCCCGCCGACCTGGGGCTCGCTGCCCTGGGCGAGGCGAAGGACGCCCCACCTCCTCCCCCGGCCGGTCCGATCCTGCCGGCGGCCTTCGGCGCCCTGCGCGACGCCGCGGCGACACGGACCTTCTGGGTGCTGTTCACGACCTTCTTCATTTGCGGTGCCAGCACCAACGGCCTGATCCAGACCCATCTGATCCCGCTCTGCGTCGATTTCAGCGTGCCGGAGGTGCAGGCCGCCGGACTGTTGGCGCTGATGGGGATCTTCGATTTCATCGGCACGGTCGGGTCAGGCTGGCTGTCCGACCGGTATGACAACCGCTTGCTGCTGTTCTGGTATTACGCGCTGCGCGGGCTGTCGCTGCTCTATCTGCCCTACTCCGACTTCACCCTCTACGGATTGTCGGTCTTCGCCGTCTTCTACGGCCTCGACTGGATCGCCACCGTGCCGCCGACGGTTCGCCTCACCGCCGAACGCTTCGGCCGGGAGCGTGCCAACCTCGTCTTCGGCTGGGTCTTCGCCGGCCACCAGCTCGGCGCCGCCGCCGCGGCCTTCGGTGCAGGCCTGTCGCGCACCGTCCTGCAGAGCTACCTGCCGGCCTTTGCCATCGCCGGCGCCCTGTGCCTGGTCGCCGCCCTGCTGGTGCCGATGCTGGGACGCGGTGCCGGGCGCGCCAAGCCGGCCGCCGCGCGGGGGTGAGGTCCGGACGTCACCCCTATCACCCCAGATGGTCGAGCGGCAGCGCCGTGCGGTAACGAACCTGCTTCAGCGCGAAGCTCGACCTGATGTTGGCGACGCCGGGGATACGTGTCAGGTGTTCCTTCAGGAAGCGTTCGTAGCTGGCGAGGTCCGGCACCACCACCCGCAGCAGGTAATCGGCGTCGCCGGTCATCAGGTAGCATTCCAGCACCTCCGGTCGAGTCATCACCGCAGCCTCGAACCCGTCAAGCCGCGCCTCCACCTGCCGTTCCAGGCTGACGCTGACGAAGATGTTGACTGGCAGGTCGACGGAGGCCGGATCGACCAGCGCCACATAGCGGCCGATCACGCCCGCCTCTTCCATCGCCTTGACCCGCCGCAGGCAGGGCGACGGGGACAGGCCGACACGTTCCGCCAACTCGTTGTTGGGCAGGCGACCATCCTCCTGCAGGGCGGCCAGGATCTTTCGGTCGATGCGATCGAGGGCATGCTTTGGCATCGGATGCCGCTTCCAGCCGTGATTTGACATCCGATGCTAAAATAAACGCGGAGCCGGCGCCACTTCGCAAGCACCTGCCAGATCGCAAATGATAGGCTCCGCAAACCATAACCCCAGTCCGGGAGCAGACCCATGACCGCGACCTTGCCGTCCTCCGCCGACCTCGCCTGCCTGGCCGAGCTGGAGCGCAAGGTACTCTGGCTCGCGTCCTGGACGATCCACAATGCCAACCATGTCCGCCCCAACCTCGACGGGCTGAAGATCGGCGGCCATCAGGCATCGAGCGCCTCGCTGGCCACCATCATGACCGCGCTCTATTTCTCGGCGCTGCGGCCTGAGGACCGGGTGGCGGTGAAGCCGCATGCCAGCCCGATCTTCCACGCCATCCAGTATCTGCTGGGCAACCAGACGCGCGGGACGCTGGAGAATTTCCGCGGCTACAAGGGGGCCCAGTCCTACCCGTCGCGCACCAAGGACGTGGACGACGTCGATTTCTCCACCGGTTCGGTCGGGCTGGGGGTGGCGCAGACGCTGTTCGCCTCGCTGGTCCAGGATTACCTGAAGGCCAAGGGCTGGGCTCCCGGCCTGGACGAGGGCCGCATGGTCTCGCTGGTCGGCGACGCCGAGATGGACGAGGGCAACATCTTCGAAGCGTTGCAGGAGGGGTGGAAGCATGGCCTGCGCAACACCTGGTGGATCGTCGACTACAACCGCCAGAGCCTCGATGCGGTGATCCGCGAAGGGCTGTGGGAGCGGCTGGAGAACATCTTCCGCGCCTTCGGCTGGGACGTGGTGATCCTGAAATACGGCACCCTGATGCAGGAGGCCTTCTGCGAGCCGGGCGGCGAGCGCTTGCGCGACTGGATCGACAACTGTCCCAACCAGCTCTATTCGGCCCTGACCTACCAGGGCGGCGCCGCTTGGCGTCGGCGCCTGATGGACGATCTGGGCGACCAGGGCGACGTCACCCGCCTGATCGAGCACCGGACCGACGAGCAGTTGGCCCGGCTGATGGGCAATCTCGGCGGCCACGACCTGCCGTCGCTGCTGGAGGCCTTTGCCGGGGCACGCACGCATGACCGGCCGGTCTGCTTCATCGCCTACACGGTCAAGGGATTCGGCCTGCCGCTCGCCGGCCACAAGGACAACCACTCCGGCCTGCTGACCCGCGAGCAGATGGACGGCTTCCGCGCCGCCAACAAGGTCCGGCCCGGTCATGAGTGGGAACGTTTCGAAGGGCTGGACCTGCCCGTGGCGGCGCTTGAGGAGTTCCTGCACCGTGTGCCCTTCGCGCAGAAGGGCCGCCGCCGCTACGAGGCGCCGGCGGTCGGGGTGCCCGCGGTCCTGCCTGCCCCGACGCAGAAGAGCCTGTCGACCCAGGCCGCCTTCGGCCTGATCCTGAACGAGATCGGGCGCGAGCGTTCGCCGCTGGCCGAGCGCATCGTCACCACCGCCCCCGACGTCACCGTTTCCACCAATTTGGGCGCCTGGGTGAACCGGCGCGGCCTGTTCGCCAAGAGCGAAATGGCCGACCTGTTCAAGAAGGAGCGCATCCCTTCCACCTACAGCTGGGAATTTTCGCCGAAGGGCCAGCATCTGGAACTGGGCATCGCCGAATCCAACCTGTTCACCCTGCTGTCGGCATTGGGCCTGTCGCACAGCCTGTTCGGGGAGCGGCTGCTGCCCATCGGCACCGTCTACGACCCTTTCATCATGCGCGGCGCCGACCAGCTGAATTACGCCTGCTACCAGGATGCCCGCTTCATGCTGGTGGCGACGCCTTCGGGCATCACGCTTGCGCCGGAAGGCGGGGCGCACCAGTCCATCGCCACGCCGCTGGTCGGCATGGCCCAGGACGGCCTCGCCTATTTCGAACCGGCATTCGCCGACGAACTGGC
>NZ_CP012405.1:0-100000 GCF_001305595.1 Azospirillum thiophilum | reverse complement strand
CGCCCGCAGCGGGATCTCGGCCGACAGCAGCGGCACCTTCAACGCGGAGAGCTGTTCCCGGGCGAACCCCGCCGCCTGGGCGCGGCGGTTCACCTGCATCAGGACCACCGCGGCAGGGATGCGGGCCTGGGGATCGCGGCGTTGCGCCATCTTCTGTTCCGCAACCACATGCTGGTAGGTCCGCGCGGCCTCCAACGCGTCCTTCAGGTCCGGACGGGACGGGATGACCACCGCGTTGGCGATGCCGATGGCATGCACCAGCCCGCGCGCAAGCGCACCGGCGACGTCGATGACGACCCAGTCCGTCCGCTGCTCGGCGGCAGTCGCCGCTTCGATGATATCGTCCTCGTCCACGGTGGTGCAGGGGATCGGCGCCCCGGCCGCCTTGATCCATTGGGTCAGGTTCCGGTTGGGATCGATGTCCAGCAGTTCGACCCGATACCCGGCACGGCGCCAATGGTCGGCAAGACACAGCGACAAGGTCGTCTTGCCCGGTCCGCCTTTCGTGCTGGCTGACGTGATGATCGGCATGGCTTCCCACCGTGGCTGAAATTTGCCTGCAGGCTGCGCCAAAGCGGCCGACAAAGTCAACGCGGCCCATAGGCAGCCCGGCATCCACGCCGTGGCTGGCACTCCTCCTCACCGGGCACCTGGCTATGCGCTCACCGAACGCGCCCGCCTCCAATGCAACATGTTGAGTTGCTGCCTTATGGCTGGCTGGCTGCCGGTCTGGGCAGATCCAGAATGATGCGGATACCGTCCGGATCGGAGACGATGGCAAGCCGGGCACCGATGGCCAGGGCACGTCGCCGCATGTTGGCAAGGCCGTAGTCGCCGGGGCGGTCGGGCGCGCCGCCGCGTCCCTCGTCGGCGACCACCACGCGCACCCTGTCGTCGGTCGGCCGAATCCCGGTCGTCCCCCAATCCGCCCCCGAATGCCTGGCGGCGTTCATCGTCGCCTCCTGAAGCAGGCGGAACAGCTCCAGCGCGGTCGAAGACGACTAGCCGGCCCCCTCCGGCAGGGCATGCATCTGCCAGTCCAATCGGCGCTTCATGGAAGACCATCAGCAAGGACAGCAGGGTGACGCCCAGGGCGTTCGGCCGGCCGGCCGGACCCTTACGATGGCTTGCCGCTCCGGCACCCCTGCTCGTCCTGCTGCAAGCGCTGTCTCCGGACGCGGCGGTGGCGCAGGTGCCGGTACCGGTGGAGCGCAACCTGCCGTCGGCGGTCTCGGGCAAGGGCGGCGGCCTGCGCTATGGCCGCGGCCCGGCAGCCGATGCCGACGACACCCCGCTCGGCGTCGACCTCAAGGGCATCCGGCTCATCGGGCTGACCGCTCGGGTGATGCCCGATCCTCCGGCGGGCATCACGTCATCGGGGGTGGAGGGGCTGGACCGGCAGCGCATCGCCGACGCGCTCGGCCCGCTCCTCGGTCAGTTCCAGGAAATCACCGCGGGCGTGCCGCAACTCCGCGTCAGGGTGGTGGACGGCACCGCAGCCGGCGGACTGATCGAGGCCGAGCGCATTTCGGAGGATCTCGACTGGCTCAACCGCTTCCCCTACCGCCAGTTCAACGGGGTGTTCGAACCGGGCTCCGCTCCGGGCTTCCTGAGACTGTCGGGAAGCAGCCGGCCATCCTATGCCAGCCACACCGGGCGGATCGTCATCCCGACCGTCGCACGGCAAGCGCTAAGCCTGCCCCCCAGATTCGTTGCAACATCCCAGGACAGCGCCGGCAGACTGTACGCCACCCGCGGCTATACGCTGAACGACGGCAGCGTCGATGCCGGCTTCGTGCTGCGCAACGAAATGAGGCTGCAGCCGTTCGCCGCCCTGGGTCGTCTCGGCGACCCCGGGATCGGCCCGGTGGAGAACGCCGTTTCCCCCTTTGCCTTTCTCGACAGGCGATGGCCGATCTGGTCGCCGTGTCCGATGGCCGCAGCGGCGTCGGCGTCGCCATGGAGGAGCGCGGCCGGCTGGAGCCGGTGGCGATGGACGACGGCCTGCGAGGCCTGATTGCCGATGCCGCCGCCGCGCTCGGCGCGCCCGCCATGCCGCTGCCGAGCGGCGCCATTCATGACGCCGTGGTGCTGGCACCCTGCGTGCCGACCGCGATGATGTTCGTGCCGAGCATCGGCGGCCGCAGCCACACGC
Source organism: Azospirillum thiophilum (assembly GCF_001305595.1). Taxonomy (NCBI): domain Bacteria; kingdom Pseudomonadati; phylum Pseudomonadota; class Alphaproteobacteria; order Rhodospirillales; family Azospirillaceae; genus Azospirillum; species Azospirillum thiophilum. The sequence goes on along the minus strand of NZ_CP012405.1, from coordinate 97,845 downwards.
CGGTGGAGGACACCGCCCCCGAGCATATCGTGCTGGGTGCCCGGGTCTTCGCCCGTGCCGTCTTCGCCGGTGCCGTCGCCGCCTGCGCCCTCGCGTCGTAGGCCGTCGCCTTTAAGCTGTTGATACTGTAGCCCGTCGCCACCATGGCGGGGTAGTATGGCCATCCGGGGATTCGCCCCGCCGCACACGCATCGAAAACCAAAGCAGAATGCAGGATCCGTCGCTGTCCGAAGGTCTGGGCCGACGCCTCCACGAGCTCCGGGTCTCGCGGAACATGACCCTGTCCGCGCTGGCGCAAATCTGCGACTGCTCGATCGCGCTGCTGTCGAAGATCGAGAAGGGCAAGGCGCACCCGTCGCTCAACACGCTGCACCGCATCGCCCTGGCGCTGGACCCAACATCGGGCTTCTCGTGCCAACGGACCGGAACCAGCCCTCGACCATCGTCCGGCGGGGCGAGCGGCCGATCCTGTCCAACGGCCTGTTGCGGGGCCGGGACGGCGTCGAGCTGGAGGCCCTGTCGCTCCTTATCAGGTGAACATCCACCATGTCGACGCCGGCGGCCGCTCCGACGGCTGCATCACCCATCCCGGCGAGGAGTTCATCTATGTGCCGGCGGGTGAGATCGACTTGATTCTCGACGGGGAGATCACCCGCATGGCGGCGGGCGATTCCGCCTTTTTCGCCTCCCACATCCCGCATGGCTACGCCAACCCCGGCTCGGTGCGCGCCTCCGTGCTGTGGCTGAACTCGCCGCCGACCTTCTGACGGGCGCCCTTCAGCCCCCGATGGCACTCCCGTCCGGCACCAGCCCGTCCAGTGCCGCGGTCAGCCCGTCGAGCAGGGGAAGCGCCGCCCTGGCCCGCAGCCGGCCCGACCAGCCGGAAAACGGGGCGCCGCCCAGCAGGACCGCCTCCGCCCCGCGGTCGCGGGCGGCGGCGACCGCGTCCAGAATCTCGCCATGGTAGCGCCACGGCTCGGCCGCCAGATCGAGGACACCGCCGCTGAGGAAGGCGATGCCGACCATCCGGTCGGCCAGGCCCAGGTCGCTCACCCTGGCCTCGATCGCCGGACGCATGGCCGGGCCCAGCGTGACGACGGCGAAGCGGCGTCCTCCCGTCCCGGCGGCCCGCAGGCCGGCCTCGCCCAGCCCTTGCACCGGCTTGCCGAAGGCGGTCCGTGCCTGCGCCAGCCCGGGATCGCCGAAGGCGCCGACGATGGCGCCGTCACAATCGGGATGGGCGCCGAGCATGGCGGGCACCGCCAGTTCGGCGATCGCCAGATCGGCCGGCGTCTCCAGCGCCGGCGCACCGAACGGGGCGGTCGCCCCGACGATGGTCGCGCCGCCACCCACCAGGGCCCGCGCCGCCTCGACCATGCGGGCGGTGATGCGGGCCGAGGTGTTGGGGTTGGCGATCAGGATCCTCATGGCCAGCTCCTCATGGCCAGCTCCTCATGGCTGGTGCGGCTCCGGAAAGACGGTCAGCCAATGGCGGGCGATGTCGGCGCGGCGGGCCACCCAGACCCCCGGCTTTTCGGCCGCATGCCGCAGGATGCGCTCCAGCGCCCCCATGCGGCCCGGCCGGCCGATCATCCGCAGGTGAAGCCCGACCGACAGCATCCGCCCGCCCTCCCCATGCAGCCAGTCCATCGCATCGGTGACGTAGCCGGCGAAATCGGCCCCGGCGAAGCGCTGGGTGTGGAAATAATGCATGTCGTTGGTGTCGAACGCATAGGGCAGCACGACATGACGCCGTCCGCCGATCTCCAGGTCATAGGGGATGTCGTCGTTGTAGGCGTCGCTGTCATAGAGAAACCCCCCTTCCTCCACCAGCAGCCGGCGGGTGTTGGGAGACGCGGATGAGCGGGTGTGCCAGCCCACCGGACGCTCGCCGGTCGCCTCGCGGATCGCCGCCACGGCGCGGCCGATGGCGCGGCGCTCCTCCTCCTCCGCCATGTCGGCGTGGCTTTCCCAGCGCCAGCCATGGGCGGAGATCTCGTGCCCGCGGGCCACCGCGTCGCGGGCCAGCTCGGGGGAGCGCTGCACCGCCCGGCCGCAGGCGCTGACCGTCAGCGGGACGCCGTAGCGGTCGAACAGTTCCATGATCCGCCACCATGCCGCACGGGTGCCGTATTCGAAATGGCTGTCGATGCAGGGATCGGGTCCGGCGCGGCGGTCGGTCACCTCATAGACCGCCTCGTTGACCGGGTCGCCGTCGCGGACGGAGAATTCCGCCCCCTCCTCGAAATTCAGCACGAACGACAGGGCGAGCCGCGCATCGCCCGGCCAGTTCGGATCGACCGGCCGCCCGGCATAGCCGCGAAAGTCGCGCAAGGGACCGGCTCCGGACAGTCTGCGGGTCATGCCGGTCACTCCGCGGTTCCGGCCATGCGGGACAGCCCGACGGCACGGTCGGCGATCACCAGCAGGACCAGCGTGCCGAGCAGGATCAGGGTGGACAGCGCCGCCAGGGTCGGGTCCGGCGCCTCTTCGATATATTGCAGCATCTTGATCGGCAGGGTCTTGGTGCGGACGTCGGTCAGGAAGATCGACACCGGGTAGTTGTCGAAGGAGGCCAGGACGCTGAACAGCCCGGCGACCAGGAAGGACGGCGCCAGCGCCGGGATCATCACCCGCAGCACGCTCTGCGGCCAGGTGCAGCCCAGCGTCAGCGCGGCCTCGATCAGGGTGAAGTCGAAGCGCGACAGGCCGGCGATCATCGTCCGCGCCACATAGGGCAGCGTGACGACCAGATGGGCCAGCAGCAGCGCCGGCCAGCTGGCGGTGAAGCCGACGCCGCGGAAATACTGCAGCAGCGCGATGCCGAGCACGAGGCCGGGCATCATCAGCGGCGAGACCAGCGCGGCGGCGAAGGCCTCCGCACCCGGCAGCCGGCCGCGCACGATGGCGACCGCCGCCATGGTGCCGGCCACCAGCGACAGGGCGGTGGAGAGCAGGGCGATCTGCAGGGACAGCCAGAGGGCCGGCCAGAAGCCCTCCAGCGAGGCGATGCGCCCGTACCATTTCCACGACGCGCCGCCGACCGGCAGGTCGAAGACCGGGGTGGGCGACAGGCTGGCGGCGGCGATGACCAGCAGCGGCGCCAGCAGGAACAGGCAGGCGAGGATGGCCATCGCCCAGGAAAAGGCCAGTGCGGCGGTTCTCATGCCCGGCCCTCCCTGCCGACCCGGCCAGAGACCCGGCTCGACAGCACGACGATGGCGACCGCGATGACCAGCAGCACCACGCCGGCCGCCGCACCGAATGCGGGCTCGCGGCTCAGCAGATAGGCCTTGGCGATGGTGGAGGCGAGCGTCGGATAGCGCTCGCCGATCAGCAGGGTCGGCACGACATAGGCCGAGACCGACAGGGAGGAGACCAGCGCCACCCCGGCGACGATCCCCGGCATGGTCACCGGCAGCGTCACTTTCAGGAAACCGGCCACCGGATTGGCGCCGAGCGTCGCCGCCGCCTCCGACAAACGGGGGTCGAGCTGGGCCACCACGGCGAACACCGGCAGGATCATGAAGGGCAGGAAGACGTTGACCGCGCCGACGATCAGCGCGGTCTCGGTGAAGATCATCCGTACCGGCGCATCGACGATACCGAGCCCCAGCAGCACAGTGTTGATGACCCCGCTGGAGCGCAGGAGGATGGTCCAGGCGAACGCCTTGACGATGACGCTGGCGGCCAGCGGCAGGAACAGGCAGCCCAGCATCAGGCTGCGCCATCCCCCCTTCGCCCGCGCGATGGCGAAGCTGGCGGGATAGCCGACCAGCAGGGTGATGATGGTGACGGCCAGCGACAGCTTCAGCGAATTCCACACCGCGCCGAGATGGTGCGGCGTGGTCAGCAGCCGCTCGTAGGCGGCGAGGCTCAGCCCCGGCCCCCCTCCCGGCGGCCCGCCCGGCGGCGCTTGCAGGCTGACCGCGAACAGCAGGGCGAGCGGCAGGGCGAACAGCGCCAGCAGGATCAGCCCGGCCGGTCCCGACAAAAGCAGGGCAACTCGGCGGTCCCGGTCGACCCGGGGGAGCAGCGCGATCATGCCGCTTCCTCCGCCGGGAACAGCAGGGTTTCGGCGACCGGCCAGCCGATGGCGACCGGCGTGCCGGGGTCGGGCAGCGCCTGGCGGCCCGACAGCTCCGCGATCAGGACGGCGCCGCCGGCATCGATCTCCACGACGCTGCGCGGACCCTGGAAGGTGACGCCGGTGACGGTGCCGCGCAGGGTGTTCTCGCCCTCGGCAAGGCGGACATGCTCCGGCCGGGTGGCAACGATCACCGGCGAGCCGGGCAGGAAGCGGCGCGGCGCCCGCACATGCCCCACGGCCGTCTCCACCATGGAGCCGTCGCCATCGGCGGCGACCACGGTGCCGGACAGCCTCAGCGACTGGCCGACGAAGGACAGGGCGAAGGCGGTGGCCGGCCGGTCGTAGAGCGTGCGGGGGTCGGCGAGCTGGTCGATCCGCCCGCGATGCATCACCGCCACGCGGTCGGACATGGTCAGCGCCTCCTCCTGGTCGTGGGTGACGAAGATGGCGGTGGCGCCGACCTGCCGGAGCAGGCGGCGCAGTTCGCCCTGCATGGTCTCGCGCAGCTTGCGGTCGAGCGCCGACAGCGCCTCGTCGAACAGGATGACGCTGGGCTCGACCGCGATGGCGCGGGCCAGCGCCACCCGCTGCTGCTGGCCGCCCGACAGGGCGCGGACCGGCCGGTCCGCCAGAGTGCCGAGATGGACCAGCTCCAGCGCCCGCCTGACCGCGGCGTCGATCTCCGCCTTTGGGCGCTTGCGCAGCTTCAGCCCGAAGGCGACGTTGCCGGTGACGTCGAGGTGGGGGAACAGCGCGTAGTTCTGGAAGACGACGCCGACGTTGCGGCGGTAGGGCGGCAGCCGGGTGATGTCCTGGCCGGCCAGTTCCAGAACGCCGCTGTCCGGGTGGGTCAGCCCGGCGATCACCCGCAGCAGGGTGGTCTTGCCGCAGCCCGAGGGGCCGAGCAGCGTGACCAGCTCACCCCTCGCCATCCGCAGGTCGATGTCCGTCAGCACCGGCGTGGCGCCGAAGCGCTTGGACACGCCCCGCACCGACAGATGGGCCGCCATGCCGCCGCCCTCCATCACATCAGCTCCGTCGTCCAGCGCTCGGCCCACTTGCCGCGTTCCCTGGCGACGAAGGCCCAGTCGGGGGCGAAGAGCGTGGCCGGGTCGGGGAAGCCGGCGGGGCGCGGAGTCGCCGTGTTGGTCGGCGCCACCACCGCCTTTTCCACCAGGATCTGCTGCACCGCCGGGCCGAGGAAAGCGTCGATCACCGCGTCGGCCAGTTCCGGGGCCGGCCCGCCCTTGACCTTGGCGATGCCGGACGGCATGGCGAAGCCGCCCTCCTTCGGAATGGCGAGGTCGACCGGCGCCCCTTCCGCCTTGCGGGTCAGGGTATAGGCGGAGAACTGGCCGCCGATCATCGACGCCTCGCCCTGCTCCAGCAGGTTCATCGCCTGCGGCGCGTTGGTGTAGACGTTGAGCAGGCTGGGAACCAAGCTCTTCAGCTTCTTGAAGCCGGCGTCGATGGCGTACTGCGCCTCGGCGAAGGGCTTGCCGGTCTCCAGATGCGCGGCGACCAGCAGGGTCCAGAATCCCTCGGTGTTCTGGATCGACGGGACGATGACCCGGCCCTTGCTGGCCGGCGCCCACAGATCGGTCCAGGAGGCCGGGGCAGGGGTCTTCGAATTGAAGGCGATGCCGGCCCACGGGCGCTGGTAGTTCGCCCACATCCCGTCGCGATGGACCGCGCTGGCGACCAGCCGGTCGAGGTTGGGGCTGCCCTTGGCGGTGATCGGGACGATCAGCCCCTCGTCCGCCGCCTTGATCATCACCGGGTCGTCCATAATGACGACGGAGAATTTCGGCGCCCCCCGGTCGGCCTGCATCTTCTGCAAGTTGGTCAGCGAGTTGGAGCCTTCATAGAGGATCGTGACGCCGAGCGACGCCCGGATCGCCGGAAACACCGCCTCGTTGAAGTATTTGGCGGCACCGGCCGGGCCGCCGATGACGATCTCCCTGCTCTGGGCGCGCAGGATGGACGGCATTGCAAGCGACGCGGCGAGGGCTCCGCCGGCCGTCAGCAGGGTGCGGCGGGACAAATCGTCAGGGCGCATGGGAAGGGCTCCGAGCGGGGGGAAGACAGGAGCCCTTTCGCAATCCCCGTGCCAAATGTGCACATTTTGTCTTGCGCCCTGAAATCAAGGGCTTAAAACAGGTCCTGGGGCAAGGCTTCAAACCGCGCCCGGCATAATGTGCACATTATTTCTGATGAATGCGCACATTTTTCAGCATGGGTCGAGGAATGACGACGCGCGCCAGCAAACGCCCGCCCAAAGGCGACATCGAAACCGACGAGGCCGTCTACACGGCGATCCTCGACGCCATCCTGGCCGGGCGTCTAATCGCCGGGACCAAGCTGGCGGAAACCCCGCTGGCCGAGCTTTTCGGGGTGTCGCGCGAACGGATCCGCAAGGTGCTGCACCGGCTGGTGGCGGAGCGGCGGCTGGAGGCGGTGACCAACCGCGGCGTCCGGGTTCCTTGCCCGACCCCGGACGACGTGCGGGCGATCTATCAGGCCCACCGCGTGCTGGAGGCCGGGATCCTGGTGGAACTGGCCAGCCAGCTGGATGACGCATTATTGGGCAGGCTGGCCGACCATGTCGCCTGCGAGCGTCAGGCGGCGGCGGACGGCGACCGAGCCGCCTCGGTGCGGCTGTCCGGGCAGTTCCATCTCCTGATCGCCGACTCGCTCGGCAATACCGAACTGTCGGCAGCCTTGCGCGACCTGCTGTCGCGCTCCTCGGTGATGGTGTCGGTGTTCGAGGCGGCGGCGGACTCGATCTGTGGCGCCAACGAACATGCGGCCATCGTCGAGGCGTTGCGCGCCCGCGACACCGCGCGCGCCATCGCGCTGTCCGGCGACCATTTCCGCCATATCGAGACCCGCCTGCGCCTCAAGATGCCGAGCGGCGAGCGGCCGGACCTGTCGGCGATCTTCAGGCCGCCGGCCTCGACGGGGTGACGGCGCGCTGTGCCGCCGGGCTTTGCGCCCGTCGGCGTTTACATCCAGCCATGATCCCGGAACTGCGCGATGACGCCGTCCAGCGTCGGCACGACGGCCATCGGAGCGTAGTCCGGCAGGGGCTTGCGTCCGGTGTTGCGGTCGACCCAGATGCACCGCATCCCCATCTCTCTCGCAGCCACCAGATCGAGATGAGGACTGGCGCAGATATGGACGATGTCCTCCTTGCCGACATTCAAGGCCCGATGGGCATGGTTGAAGATCGTGGCGGAGGGTTTGTAGGCCTGCGCCTGCTGCGCGGAGATGACACGGTCGATGCAGCCGCCCATCTGGGCCACGTTGCCGGCAATGATGTCGTCATCGGTGTTGGAGATGATGCAGAGATTGAAGCCGGCGTCCTTCAGCTGCCGGAGCGTCGGCACCACCTCGGGAAATGGCGGCATCCGTGAAATGCTCGAGGTGAGAAGATCGATGTCCTTCTCGTCATAGCGCAGCCCCAGCTCCTCCATCGCCAACCGCAATCCCGTACCGGCGACGGTGCGGAACGAACGGTGCGGCGGCGTCTGCTCCAGCTCATGCTCGTACTTGTCATAGATGTGGATCAGGGTTTCCGGTTCGACCCGATCGCGTGCACCATGACGGGAAAGGATCGCCTCCACGGCGGCCAGAAGCCCCTCATCCCATTGGATCAGCGTGCCATAGCAATCGAACGTCAACCAGTTCGGCCGGTTTCCTGTGGTCATTTCAAGTGTAACTCCGTTTGCGGCCGGGAAGGCCGGGTTGGCTTGCACATCGCTGGAAAAACGCTGGGAAGAACACGGCACGTCGCCGTACCGGCATGGTCGTGGCGGTTCCGAACCGGATCGGCTCTCGGACACTATCAACAATGACGATTGTCGACAATAAGCAATCTTGAGATCGATGCGTTTGTGGTCGGGCGCTCACCCGCGGGCGGGGTTGCGTTCGCGCCAAGCGAAGGGCCCTGCGGGTTCGTAGAGCCACGGGTACTGGTTGACCATGCGGCGTGCGATGGCGATGCGGTGGGCGGTCAGGGTGATCAGCCCGATCACCACCGTGTGGACGAGGAAGCCCCACGGAGCCAGCAGTTGCTCGCCGAACAGCCCCCAGGCCAGGAAACGGTCGCCCGCCCCCAGCAAGAGCGAATAGGCAAGCACGTTCGACACCGGCTTCCAGCCCTCCGCCAGCGTCTGGCCGGTCAGCACCCCGCAGCCGCCGAACACCAGCACCGTCAGGAACACGAACACCGGAACCGACGACCCCAGGATCGTCTCCATCTCAATGCCCCCCTTCCAGATAGGCGGCGCGCACCTCCGGGTCGGCCAGAAGCTGCGCCCCCGTCCCCGTCATCGTGATCTTCCCCGTCACCATCACATAGGCCCGGTGCGCCAGCTTCAGCGCGTGGAACGCGTTCTGCTCCACCATGAACACCGTCATCTTCTGCTCCCGGTTGATCTCCTTGATCACCTGGAAGATCTGCTTCACGATCAGCGGCGCCAGACCCAGGCTCGGCTCGTCCAGCAGCAGAAGCCGCGGCTGGCTCATCAGCGCCCGCCCGATCGCCAGCATCTGCTGCTCGCCGCCCGACATCGTGCCGGCCCGCTGGTTGATCCGCTCCTTCAGACGCGGGAACAGCGTCAGAACCCGCTCAAGCTCGCGCTCGAAACTGCCGGGCTGGGCCACGATCGAGCCCATCTGCAGATTCTCCAGCACCGTCATCCGCGGGAAGATGCGCCGCCCCTCCGGGCTTTGCGCGATGCCGCGCCGCACGATCTCGTGGGTGGGCAGGTCGGTGATGTCCTCGCCCTCGAAGAACACCCGGCCCTGGCGTGCCCGCGGGCTGCCGCAGATCGTCATCAGCAGCGTCGACTTGCCGGCCCCGTTGGCCCCGATCAGCGACACGATCTCGCCGGCGCCGATCTCGATGTCGATCCCCTTCAGCGCCTCGATCGCGCCGTAGAAGGTGTGCACGCCCGATACCTTCAGCATGGCTCAGGCTCCCTTCTGCGCGCTGGTCTGGCCCGCGGTGGGCGGCAGGTGCAGGTCGGCCGCCACCTCCGGCGGCAACGCCTCGTCCTCGTCCTCGCCCAGATAGGCGCGGATCACCGCAGGGTCGTTCTTCACATGCTCCGGATCGCCGTCGGAAATCTTCCGGCCATAATCCAGAACCACAACATGGTCGGAAATCCGCATCACCACGCTCATGTCATGCTCGATCAGCAGAACGCCGGTCCGGTGCCCCTGCGGCGTGCGGACGTCGCGGATGAAGGTCAGGATCTCGGCCAGCTCCCCCGACTCGCGCGGGTTCAGCCCGGCCGCCGGCTCGTCCAGGCACAAGAGCACCGGCTCGGTGCACATGGCGCGCGCGATCTCCAGACGCCGCTGGGCGCCATAGGGCAGGTTGCCGGCCTCCCAGTCGGCGAACTCGGTCAGCCGCACCCGCTCCAGCCAGTATTTCGCCAGCTCCACCGCCTCATGCTCGGCCCGGCGGTAGGACGGCAGCCCGAGCAGCCCGCCGATGGCGAAGCTCGACGCCCGCATCAGCTTGTTGTGCTGGGCGACGATCAGGTTCTCCAGCACGCTCATCCCGCCGAACAGCCGGATGTTCTGGAAGGTGCGCGCCACCCCCGCCAGTTGGGCGATGCGGTAGCCCGGCATCCGCTCCAGCAGGAACTCCCTGCCTTCCGGGTGGCGCAGGCACAGCCGCCCCACGGTCGGCGTGTAGAAGCCGGTGACGCAGTTGAACAGCGTCGTCTTGCCGGCGCCGTTCGGGCCGATCAGCGCGGTGATCTCGCCCGCCCGCGCCTCGAACGACACGTCGTTGTTCGCCACCAGGCCGCCGAAGCGCATGGTCAGGTGCTCGACCGTCAGCAGGGGGGCCGTCAACAGGGGCTTTTCAGTCATCGCGGCGCTCATTTCGCGGCTCCCGTCGCGGCGGGCGTCTTGCCGCCATGCAGGAGGATGGTCGGGTCGCGGTGGGCCAGCAGGCCGCGCGGACGCCACAGCATGATCACCACCATGCCGGCGCCGAACGCCAGCATGCGGTAGTCGGCCAGCTCGCGGAACGCCTCGGGCAAACCGATCACCAGCAGCGTCGCCACCACGACGCCGATCTGGCTGCCCATGCCGCCCAGCACGACGATGGCCAGGATGATCGCCGACTCGATGAAGGTGAAGCTCTCCGGGCTGATGAAGCCCTGGCGGGTGGCGAAGAAGGAGCCGGCGAAGCCGCCGAACATCGCGGCGATGGCGAAGGCCGCCAGCTTCATGTTGGTGCGGTTGATGCCGAGCGACGCGCAGGCGATGTCGTCCTCGCGCAGCGCCTCCCACGCCCGGCCCAGCGGCAGCTTGCGCACCCGCAGCGTGAAGACGTTGACCACCAGCGCCAGGGCCAGGATCAGGTAATAGAGGAAGACGATGCGGTGCAGCGGCGAGAATTCCAGCCCGAACATCTCGTGGAAGGCGGCCATGCCGTCGGCGGGCGTGCGCGAGAACTCGGCGATGCCGAAGAAGCTCGGCCGCGGGATGCCGGAGATGCCGTTGGGGCCGCCGGTGAACTGGTACCAGTTGACCAGGATGATGCGGATGATCTCGCCGAAGCCCAGCGTGACGATGGCGAAGTAATCGCCGCGCAGCCGCAGGACGGGGAAGCCCAGCAGCACGCCCGAGCAGGCCGCGAGCACCCCCGCCAGCGGCAGGCAGAGCCAGAAGCTCAGCCCGAAATAATGGGCGAGCAGGGCGTAGGAATAGGCGCCGACGGCGTAGAAGGCGACATAGCCGAGGTCGAGCAGGCCGGCCAGGCCCACCACGATGTTCAGGCCCCAGCCCAGCATGATGTAGGTCAGCAGCAGGATGCCGATGTCCAGCAGCATGCGGTCGGCCAGCGGCGTCATCGGCAGCACGACGGCGATGGCGACGGCGACCGGGCCGATGTAGCGGCTGGCATGCTGGACGCGGGCGGCGACGCGGTCCATGCGGCGGTCGCGGTCGGCCTGGGACAGCTTGGATCGGCCGGTGGCCACCGTCATGGCGGCACGCAGCGCGATCACGCCGCCGCCCAGCACCAGCACCAGCCGCAGCACCTGGGTCGGCATCGGCAACACCAGCCCGATGCCGGCGCAAAGGACCGCCAGGACCAGCACCGGCAGCGCCATGCCCTGGCGGATCAGCCCGAGCCCGAGCCGGCCGAGGAAGACCAGGAGCAGCGAGGCGACGACCTCCTCCGGCCGGGCCTCGATGCCCAGCCCGGTGGGGCGGTCGACGGTGCGCAGCCCCACCAGCGGCACGGTGAGCAGAAGTGCGACGAAGGCGGCGAGCGCGGCGTCCTTGATGGTGGCGGCCCAGTCGACGCCGCGGGCCGGCGCCCCGGCCTTGGACGGCGAGAGGGTGTTGGAGGGGGAGGTCATGGGCTTACACCTTCTCGATCTCGGGCCGGCCGAGCAGGCCGGTCGGGCGGAAGATCAGGACGAGGACGAGGATGGAGAAGGTGGCGACGTCCTTCCATTCGGAGCCGACGTAACCGGACCAGAAGGCTTCGATCAGGCCGATGACCACGCCGCCGAGCATGGCGCCGGGCAGCGAGCCGACCCCGCCGAGCACGGCTGCGGTGAAGCTCTTCACGCCGGCGAGGAAGCCGATGTAGAAGTCGATGACGCCGTAGATCAGCAGCACCATCATGCCGGCGACGGCGGCGAGCGCGGCGCCCATGACGAAGGTCAGCGAGATGACGCGGTCGACATTGACGCCGAGCAGCCCCGCCATCTTCTTGTCCTGTTCGCAGGCCCTCTGGGCGCGGCCCAGCGAGGTGCGGTTGATCAGGATGGTGAAGCCGACCATCAGGACGAGGGTGATGACGATGGTTGCGAGCCGGACGTAGCTGACCGAGACGGCACCGTCCATCAGGGTGAGGTTGCCGGGCAGGATGGGCTGCAGCGGCTTGGAGCGGGCGCCCTGGAGGATCTGGATGTAATTCTGCAGGAAGATCGACATGCCGATCGCCGAGATCAGCGGCGCCAGCCGGGGCGAGGAGCGCAGCGGCCGGTAGGCGATGCGCTCGACCGTCCAGCCATAGACGCTGGTGAACAGCATCGAGGCCACCAGCATGATCAGCAGCGCCAGCGGCACCCAGGTGATGCCGAGCGCCCCGATCGCCAGGAAGGTGATCAGCGCCACGAAGGCACCGATCATGTAGATCTCGCCATGGGCGAAGTTGATCATCCCGATGATGCCGTACACCATCGTATAGCCGATCGCGATCAGGCCGTAGATCGCCCCGAGCGACAGGCCGTTGATCAATTGCTGTATGAAATAATCCAAGCTGCGCTCTCCCGGCTTCCCGACGGTGGCATCGCCGCCATTCCCTCGATGGGTTGTGGGCGATGGATTCTGGGAAAACCACGTCCGGGCGAGCGCCCGGACATGGTTCCGTTCGGGCCGGTGCCGTCAGAGCTGGGAGAACGCGCCGTTCTTCCATTCGTAGAACACGAAGTCGGGCCGGGAGACATCGCCCTTCTGGTTGAAGGACAGGGTGCCGACTGCCGTGTCGAAGGATTTGCCGCTCTTCAGGACGGCGGACAGCTTCGCCATATCGACCGAACCGGCCGTCTTCGCCGCCTCGGCGAAGACCTGAAGCACCGAGTAGCTGTAGAGCGTGTAACCGGTCGGATCGATGCCCTGCGCCTGGAACTGCCCGACGAGCGGCTTGGCCACCGGATTCTTGCGCGGGTCGGGGTGGAAGGTCATCAGCGTCCCATCACCCGCCGGCCCGGAGATGGTGTAGAATTCCTCCGTCATCAGGGTGTCGCCACCGATGAAGCGGGTGGCGAATGCCTGTTCCCGGGCTTGGCGGACGATCAATCCCGCTTCCGCGTGGTAACCGCCGAAATAGACGACGTCGATGGCGTTCTGCTTCAGCAGCGAGATCAGCGGCGTGAAGTCCTTCTCGCCTTGATTGATCGAGTCATAGAGGACTTCCTGGATGCCAAGGGCGTTGGCGGCCTTCTTCATCTCGTCGGCCAGCCCCTTGCCATAGGCCGTCTTGTCATGGATCACGGCGAGGCGCTTGCCCTTGAAATGCTCGGCGATGTAGCGGGCGGCGGTCGCCCCCTGGTCGTCGTCGCGCCCGCTGATGCGGAAGATGTTGATCCACTTCTTCGCTGCCGCCTCGTCGGTGAAGCGGGGGTTGGTCGAAGCCGGGCTGATCTGCAGGGTGCCGGCATCGGCATAGACCGCGGAGGCCGGGATGGAGGACGAGGAGCAGTAATGGCCGTTGATCAGCGCCACTCCGCGCGCCACCATCTGGTTGGCCACCGCGACCGCCTGTTTGGGGTCGCAGGCGTCGTCGCCGACGATGAGCTGCAGCTTGCTTCCCAGAATCCCGCCCTTGGCGTTGATGTCGGCGACCGCCTTCTCGGCTCCCCGGCGAAGCTGGTCGCCATAGGTCGCATATTGTCCGGTCATCGGGCCGACGACGGCGACGGTGATGTCGGCCGCTGCGGCGGATTGGGTGGTCAGGTGGAGCATGGCGGCCGCACAAGACAGCATCATGCTACGCAGGAATGTGCGCATTACGTTCGGTCCTTCCTGTTCGAGGAGATGCGGGAAGGCGGTTTCCGGCCGCAAGAGGTGCAATGGCCGGCCGCTCTTGACGGTGAAGCCGGACGCCGTCAGCCGGCGTTCCGATCGGTTCCACAGCGGTGGAAAAGGCTGGAGGAGAAGGGCTGACGGCCGGATCATCCACCCGACGGCCCGCGTCGAGTGAGGCGGCGTCACGCGGATGGGACGACCACGACGAGCTTGAGATCGTTGACGTTGGTGCCGGTGGCGCCGGTCGACAGGATGTGACCGGAGTCCCGCAGCGCGGGCGTCACGTCGTGCAGACGCAGTGCGCGGTGAAGGTCGTGGCCGGCGGAGCGGGCGATGGAAACGGTCCGGCCGTCCGCCAGGCCGCCGGCATAGCCGGTCGGCCCGTCGGTGCCGTCGGTGTCGAGGCCGATGGCGACGACACCGCGCATGCCGTCCAGCTCGACCGCGGCACCGACGGCGAACTCCTGGTTCGGCCCGCCTTCCCCGGCATTGCCGGCGATGGTCACGGTGGTTTCTCCACCGCCGATCAAAACGCACGGAGCCGGGACCGGATTGCCGTCGGCCTGAATCTGCTTGGCGACCGCGACCATGGTCCGGCCCAGCGTGCTGCTTTCGCCCTCGAACACGGTGGACAGCAGCAGCGGGGTCAGGCCGAGCGCCCGCACCGCGGCTGCGGCACCGGTGCAGGCGGCGTCATTGTGGACGAGCAGGAGATCCATGCGGTCGAGATGGGCCAGCCCCCCGGCGTCCACGGTCGCCGCCGCCGCAGGCGCGGCGCGGAGATGCGCGGCGACCGATGCGGGCAGACGATCCCACAGCCCATACTTGTCGAGGGTCGCCTGGGCATCGGCGAAGCTCGACGTGTCGGGAACCGACGGGTCGGTGATGTAGTCGAGCCGGTCGCCGATCACGTCGGAGACCGTCAGGTTGACCAGCGTCACGCCGGCCGGCAGCGAGCGGACCAGGCGGCCGCCCTTGACGGTGCTGAGATGTTTGCGGACGGCGTTGATCTCGATGATGTTGGCGCCGCAGGTCAGCAGGATGCGGCCGGCCGCCGCCTTGTCCGCCAGCGGGACGCCGGGAACCGGGGAGACGAACAGGGACGAGGAGCCGCCGGTGAAGCAGGCGAGCACGATGTCGCCCGGCCGCACCTCGCGCAGCAGCTTTGCCGTTTCCGTCGCCGCGTCCAGCGACGATCCGTCCGGGATGGGATGGTCGGCCAGCCGCAACGCGATGTGGGCCAGGGTGCCGCCCTGCCCGTATTTGCAGGTCACCAGCCCCTTGTGGATGCGGGGCCCCAGGATGTCGTCGAGCGCCTTGGCGATCGGAAACGTCGCCTTGCCGGCGCCGATCACGAAGATGCGGCGCCCGCCCGACAGATCGAACACGCGGTCGCCGACGATCAGCCGGCCATCGTCCCGATTGTCGTCCCGGCTGCCGCCCCGATTGCCGTCAAGGCGGAGGTGCCGGTGAACGGCGACCCCCGGATCGGCGGCAGCGATGCCGGCCTCGGCGATGTCGAGCGCCAGGCGACGGAGTTCGACTTCGCCGGCTGAAAGCAGGAGCTCCCGGTTCTTGATGTAGCCCATCGCCTTTTGCTCCTTTCAGTATCGGTCGGCCCGGCCGCGGACGTCAGCGGGGCCGGCGGAAGGCGTGGCCCGCATACTGCGCGGTTGCGCCCAGCTCGCCTTCGATCTGCAGCAGGCGGTTGTGCTTGGCCGTCCGCTCGCCGCGGATCGGCATGCCGGTCTTGATCTGCCCGCTGTTGAGCGCGACCACCAGATCGGAGATCAGCCCGTCCTCGGTCTCGCCCGACCGTTCGGAAACCTGCACGCCATAGCCGTGGCGATAGGCGAACTCCGCGGATTCGAAGGCCTGGCTCAGCGTACCGATCTGGTTGACCTTGAACAGCATGGCGTTGGCCGCGCCGCGCCCGACGCCCAGGCGCAGGCGTTCGACGTTGGTGACGAACAGGTCGTCGCCGACGATCTGGGTCTGCGGCAGTTCGCGGGTAACCTTGACGAAGCCCTCGAAATCCTCCTCGTCCAGCGGATCCTCGATCGAGGCGAGCGGGTATTTCGCCGCGACCTGCTTGTAGAGGTCGATGAGCCCGTCGCGCTCGTAGGATTTGCCGTCGAGCGTGTAGAGGCCGGTCGCCTTGTCGTGCCAGTGGCTGGAGGCGCAGTCGAGCGCATAGACGACGTCCTCGCCGAAGCCGACCCTGTAGCCGGCCAGCTCCGTGGCTTTCTGCAGGAATTCGAACGGCTCCCAGATGCCCTTCATCGGGGTGGCGAAGCCGCCCTCGTCGCCGGTGTTGGTCGCCAGGATCCCGTACTTGGTGATCACCAGCTCGCGCAGCTGCTCGTTGATCTCGGTGGTCATCTGCAGGGCATGGGCGTAGCTGTCCGCCCCGACCGGCATGATGATGAATTCCTGAATCTCCAGCTCGTTGGCGGTGAGCTTGCCGCCGTTCAGGAAGTTCATCAGCGGCACCGGCAGCACATGGCCGAACGGGTTCAGGTACCGGTAGAGCGGCATCCCGGCCGTCGCGGCGCCGGCCCGCGCCACCGCGAGCGAGACGCCCAGGATCGCGTTGGCACCGAGACGCTTCTTGTTCGGCGTGCCGTCCAACTCGACCATCGTCTGATCGATCTTGCGCTGTTCGCTTACGTCGAGGCCGACCAGCGCGTCGCGGATCTCGCCTTCCACATTGGCGACTGCCTTGCGGACCCCGAGGCCGCGATAGCGCTTCGGGTCGCCGTCGGTCAGCACGAACGCTTCATGCAGGCCGGTCGACCGGCCGGCCGGCACGTCGGCGCGGCCGGCGAGAACGCCGTCGACATAGACATCGGCCTGAACGGTCGGCCACCCGCGGCAATCGACGATTTCCCGCGCCCGGATGTCCGTGATCTTCCTTGACATTGCAACCCTCATTCGGTCGGCATGTTTGTGACGAATAGATGATTACCGATTGTCGACAATCGGTCAAGCGGCTTTCGCATGAACCGATCGCGCTCCACGTCGATTGCCGACAATCAATCATTGCTGGATTTCTGGGCAGATTTGGCCCAGAACGGTGCAGCGGGCCACGCTGTCCCGGCCGTGCGAGAGGGTATGAATGAGCAGGTTGAAGGTCCGCGACGTCGTCAAGATGCCGGTTGAGATGCAGGCGGCGGACGCTCTGCGCGAATCGATCGTAACCGGATCGATCCCACCGGGTGCGCGGATCACCGAAATCCAGCTGTCCGACCAGTTGAAGCTGTCGAGGGCCACCATCCGCACCGCCTTGCATCAGCTGGCGGCCGAGGGGCTGATCGTTCTGGTTCCCTATACCGGATGGACGGTGACCTCACTGTCGGCGCATGACGCTTGGGAACTCTACACGTTGCGGTCGAGCGTCGAACGGTTGGCCGCCGAACTCGCTGCGACGGCCGAAAACCGCAAGCCCATCCTGTCCGCGGCCTACGAGGCGCTGGTGGCCGCGTGCCGCGGCAACGATGCCGACGCCATCGCGGAGGCCGATTTCGGCCTGCACAAAGCCATCATAGACCTGACCCGACACAAGCGGTTGGCCCGGCAATATGCGCTGATCGAGCAGCAAATCCGCATGTACATCCACTCCAGCGATGCGCTGATCCCCGAACCCGACCAGATCCTTGACCAGCATCGCCCGATCGTCGAAGCGATCCTGCAAGGGCGGGTTGAAGAGGCCGGACGCCTGTCGGAACTACACAACATCCAGGAAGGCGGAAAACTCACCGATTTCCTGCGGCAAGGTCCGGTGCCGCAGGAGTCTGTCCAATAAAGATGTTGCCCGGCAGGGCAGGGCCGTCATCGATGCGTTCGCGAAGGACGTCGGTGCAAAAATCGGATGGGAGTTGGCTGCCCGCCTGACGCTGCAGCCGAGCGGTCACTTGCAAAGCCATAGAATGCGCTGGTTTCTCCAGGCCGGGCCGGTTGCCCGATCCGGAGAAACCTGCTCAGGCCCCCGCCGCCACCTGCCGCGCCCCGGCGGTGTCGTGGAAGAAGCCGTTGACCAGCGGGGCGCCGATCAGGCCGCCCAGCTCGGCCGCCACCTCCGCACCGCCGCGCCGGCCGTCGAGCACGGCGCGGAAGGCCTCGGCGACCCGCACCATGTCCATCGCCTGCGGCGACAGCCGGAACCGGGCGATGCCCATGGCGGACAGCTCCGCCATCTCCTCCGCCAGGCACAGGCAGCCGTGCGACATGGTCTGGGTGCCGTTGACGGTCAGGAAGGGCTGGCCGTCCATCGTCGTCACCGCCAGCCCATCGGGATCGTTGCCGCAGACGAACTGGCAGCCGTCCTTGTGCAGCCCGTGGGCGCGCGCGTGATAGCAGCGGGCCGAGATGGCGAGCGGCGCCCGGCCCCAGGTCTGCACCTCCACGGCCACGCCCAGTTCTCGGCCGGCCCTGGCCAGCGCCGCGACGGCGGCCGCCGGCAGCTCGGCCGGCAGCGAGACCGCCACCGCGCCGCGCCCGGCGAGCCATGCCAGCGTCGCCTCGTTATAGACGTTGATCATCGGGCCGACGGCATGGGGCCGCCCCGCAAGCAGGGCCAGCGCCCCCATGTCGTTCGCCTCGACCAGTCCGGCATCCGCCTCGACGAGGTCGCGCATCGCCACGCGCTCGCGCTCGCTGCCGACCAGGATCGGGCTGGCAAACCAGACCGTCTTGCCGGCGGCGGTGAGCCGCTCGACCACCTCGCCCATCGCTTGGGCGAAGAAGGGGGCGCGCTTGAAGCAGACGATCTCGCCGACGATCACGGTGTCCACCGGCGCCTCGTCGGCGATACGGGCGTAGAAATCGCGCCAGCGGTCGACCGGCCAATTGAACAGCACCGGTCCCAAAGTGAGTGACGCAGTCATTCGGTAAAGCTCCTCAATGTCCGATCGGCTCGATGCCCGATCGGCTCATCGCCATGCGCGGGTATAGGCGCCGGTGGTCTGGGTGCCGCCTTCCACCATCGCCTGCAGGTCGATCCGCGGCACCGGCCGGCCGGCGGCGAAGGAGTCCAGCGCCTCGCGGTAGGCGCGGACGACCGCGCCGATATAGGCCTTGCCGCGCTGCCGCCCCTCGATCTTCAGCGCCCGGACGCCGGCCGCCTTCAGCTCGGGCAGCAGATCCATGGCGTTGAGGCTCGTCGGCTCCTCGAACAGGTAGGCCGGGGTGTCGCGGGCGACGAAACGGCCCTTGCACAGGGTGGGATAGCCGGCCGGCTCGCCCTCGCCGAACACATTGATGGTGAAACCGCCCAGCGTCGACGCCAGCGCGCTTCCCCGCGGCTCGTAGCGGACATGGCTGGCCGGCGAACAGACGCCCTGCTTGTTGGGCGACAGGCCGGTGGCGTAGGAGGACAGCGAACAGCGCCCCTCCGCCATCGGGCAGAGGCCGCCGAACACGAACACCTCGGTCTCGATGTCGATCTCGGCGTTCAGCCTGGCGATCTCCGGCACCGTCAGCACGCGCGGCAGGACGACGCGGCGCACACCGAAGGCATCGCAGTAGAGCCGGATCGCCTCGACATTGGCGGCGGATGCCTGCACCGACAGATGCAGGCGCAGGTCGGGGTGGCGCTTGGCCGCGTATTCCAGCAGGCCGAGGTCGGCGAGGATGACGGCGTCCACCTTCAGCCGCGCCGCATCGTCCACCGCCTTCCGCCACGGGTCGAGGTTGCCGGCCTGCGGATAGGTGTTGATGGCGACGAAGATTTCGACCTTGCGCGCATGGGCGTAGGCCACGGCATCGGCCACGTCCTGGCGGGTGAAGTTCAGGCCGGGGAAGTTGCGGGCATTGGTCTCGTCCCGGAAGCCCAGATAGACCGCATCGGCGCCGGCATCGACGGCGGCACGCAGGGCGGCCGGCGTGCCCGCCGGGCAGATCAGCTCGAAATTGTCCATGGTCGTCACGATGCGGCTCCCGGCCCGGCGCCCGGCACGAGCCCGGACAGCCGCGCCTCCAGCCGTGCGGCCCCGCGGCGCAGCGGCGGCGGCAGCAGCCGGCGTGCCGCCTCGATGCGGTCGAGCACCGGGCCGGCGTTCCGGCGCAGGACCGGCAGGACGCCGGCCAGCGGTCCGGCGAGTGACGCCGCGTCGGCCATCAGATCCATCTCCTCGCCATCCAGCGTGTTGCGCAGGGCGAGGATCAGCGCGGTATCCCCGGCGATGCTCAACTCACGGCGGAAGAACAGGGCGTCGCCATCGATCCGGCCTTCCAGCAGGTCGAGCAGCCGGGCATAGGGGCCGCGGATGACGGCATCGGCCTCGCCAAGCCCAGCCAATGCACAGGCCCCGATCGGCTCGCGGCGCAGTGCGTGCAGGGACAGGTTCGGCCCAACGCGCATCATCAGCGCGACCGGTGCATCCACCGGCTCGATCAGCACGCGGGCATCCTGCATTTCCCGCAGCGCGTCGAAGGCGCGCGGATGGCGGGCGGCCAGCTGGCGGAGAAGGCGGGCGAGCAGCGCGTCGCTGACCCGCTCCCCCAACCGCGGCACCAGCCCGAGCCCGACAAGGCTGAGGCCGGTCTCGAAACGGCGGGCTCGATCGTCTGCATTCACGGTCGGTGTGACATCGGGATCGCGCATCGGCGGATTCCCTCCTTATCGGTCATTCCGGCACCCATGAAAGCCGGTAACCGCCCGCCGTCATTGACCTCTGTCAAGTTCAAGCTGGAAATCCCGGCCTCAGGCGACGCTGGCCAGCCCCGCCCGGTCGATCAGGTCGTAGAGTTCGCGGTCCTCGCGGCCGATGCGGTGTTTCAGCGCAGCGACGACGTCGCGCGTTTCGCGGACGAAGGCGGCCGGATCCTTGGCGACGGCGACCGGGCCGGGCCAGCGCGTGCGGTAGAGGTCGAAGCGCCCCCGCAGATCGCCCATCTCCGCCTGGAAACGCGCCGCCGTGCTGCGCAGCCGGGTGTCCCGATGGGCCAGCAGGCGCGGGTAGAGCGCGCTGTCCTCCAGCGACAGATGGACGGCGAAGATGCCAAACAGTTCGCGGACCGTGGCGATGAGCGACGCGGGGTCCGACGCCACCGACGGCGCCGCGAGCTGCGATTCGATGCGGTCGACCAACTGGCCGACGCTCGCATGGTGATCGCGATAAAGGGTGGTGCTGACGGTGACGCTGGCCATGATCTGTCTCCAACCGGTGCCGCCTCGAAGGGGCGGCGTTGCAGCCAGGATGCCGGCCGGCCGGCTCGCCATCGTTGCGCCACAGCAATCAGACATCCGAAAGATCGCCGGTCGCGCCGCTGCCGGCCGGTGCGGGCATGTCGCGTGGAAGCGATCTGCCCTTCGGTCTGGCGCAACGCCAGACGCAGCACCGCGTGCAGCATCGTACCCCGCGCTCCGTTGAGAGCGCACCGCGTCGGCAGTGGGATGCGGTGGCGAACGGCATTGGATTTGTGCGGCATGGAGACAGATCAGGGCGGGAGCGGAGCCTCTCCTGCGATAGCGGCCACATGCCTGCAACAGGCCGCCCTCTCCCTCACTTTGTCGAGTGAAACATTATTACAGGACTAGAATATATAGTTTTGTGAATCGGCAATACAACCATGACATGATAATTTTTCTAATACGCTTATTTAGCTATTTTAGCACCTTATGAAATCAACAAATCTATAAATGAGTACGCGAATATGCACTTCCACATCCATAATGACTGATGAAATAATTCCATTAAAATGCGATGTTTCTTGGAAAAAATATGTCTTAATAACTAATTGTTAATAGAAAAGGCAGATTGTTTATTTGCCATGCCGTCACCGTTTCATACATACGGAATATGATTATGGTAAAAGCTAAATCCGTTTATAATTGAAATAAATTATCTACGGTCTAATTGATGATCAATATATTAAGAGGCTCTCGACGGCGAAACGTCCCAATATAAAGGAGACCTAGCCATGAGTATCCTTACGACACGTTTTGGCGATCTGAGTCGTTTTACAGAACTCATGCGCCGAGACGATCCTTCCATTCTTAAATCGTGGCTTGAGCCCGATGGAAGGTATCAGTTGCGCCGAATCCGGCTCGACAAGATGACGAACAGCATCGCCGGATCGCTGGCCGAGGTCTTCCGCCAAGTCCCTTCGGACGAATTTCCGATGCTGCATTACGGCTGGGGACGGTGCCGCGTTGGATCGACGGCACTCGCCAACCTGTTCGGCGTTGCCGGGATACCCGCCTATTTCCAACCGGTGAAGGCGGCCATGCGCAACTTTCTCACCGACTGCCCGCAGACGCCTTGGGCACTGCCGTCGGCCAGCGACCAGCCCCATCTGTTCAGCAAGGAGGTGGCCGGCCCCTACCTGATGGCCGAATGCCTGTTCATTCCCTTGCAGATCCTGATCGAGGCCGGTTATCCGGCCGACCGCCTGCATCTGATCATGCTCGACCGCGAACCGGCTCTGTCACTCGCGTCATGGTTCACCAAATGGAGCGACCGGGTGCCGCGCAGCCGGCTGCTGAAGCATTTCATCATCGCGTCCCTGAACGCCATCCGCGTCGAAGCCTATGCCGCCCGGGAGGGCGTGCGGACGACCCACTATGTTCATGAAGCGAGCCGCCAGCCGGAAAGGGCCGCGGCCGCCCTCTTCAGGCGTCTTGAACTGTCCGACCGCTTCTTCACCGGCGCGGTGACCGATTGGAATGGAGTCGAGGAATTCACCTCGGACAAGTCGAGCCTGATCTTCACCAAGGAACCGGACATCTACTTCGTGCCGGGAGTCCATCGCGCCGGCAGCAGCTATCGTTACCTGGACCGCGGTCTCGGCTCCGTCACCGACGGCGATCTCGACCTGCTCGACCGCATGGGCATCCAGGACCTCTACCAGGCCAGTGCGGATGCCTGTGCCCGGGAACTCCGGATCTCTCTGGAACCGGCGGGCATGGCCCAGACCTGTTTGCCCGATCCCGCGCTGCTCGTCGCCCAGTCGCGGCCGGCCGGATCGCCGGTCGCCGCCGCCTGATCGCCGCATCCCGCCGCATCCATTCCGTCGCATCGCCGGCATGCAGATCCGGGCGGCGACATCGAACCTCGCCTCCATCCGCACGAGAATAGAGAAGTCCATGCTCAAGAATTTCCGCATATCCCATCGGCTGATGCTGTTCATTCCCCTTCTCCTGGTCACGCTGGTCGTCGTTGCAGGGTTCAGCCTGAGCGTCCTGAAGGACAGCCTGCTGGAAGACCGCAAGGAGCAGCTCCGGCAGACCGTCGGCGTGGTGCGCGGCATGGTGGAAAGTTGGCACGAGAAGGAAAAGTCCGGACAGCTCACCCGCGAACAGGCCCAGCAGGCGGCCCGGGACCAGCTGCGCCCGCTGCGCTTCGGGGCAGGCGACTATTTCTTCGCCACACGCTTCGACGGCGTCACCATGGTGCATGTCAACCCCGCCTTCGAGGGCAAGAACCGCATCGACTTCAAGACCGTCGACGGGGTGCCGACGGTGCGCCTGCAGATCGAGGCGGCGCAGCGCGGCGGTGACTTCTACAGCTTCCGCTTTCCCCGCCCCGGCCAGACCGAGGCGGTGGACAAGCTGGCCTACGCCGCCGGATTCGAGCCGTGGCAATGGTCCATCGGCACCGGCCTCTATCTGGACGATGTCGAGACGATCTACAATCGCATCCTGGTGATCTATATCGGGATTGCCGCGGTCGTCCTTGCGGCGGGCGGCAGCTTCGCCTTCCTTCTGGCCCGCAGCATCAGCCGCCCGGTGTCGACCATGGCCCAGCGCATGAGCGCGCTTGCCGGCGGCGACCTGTCGGTCGACATCCCGCACATCGACGACAAGCACGAGGTGGGCACGCTCGCCCGTGCCATGGAGGTCTTCAAGACCAACCGCCGCAAAGCCGACCAGCTGGTCGCCGAGCAGGAAATCGAGCATGCGGCCAAGGAGCGCCGGCAGGCGGCGATCGAACAGTCGCTGGCCGACTTCCAGCAGCGGACATCCGAAGTCGTCACGGCGGTCGTCGCCGCGGCCGAACAGGTCCGCTCCCACGCCGGCAACCTGGCGGTCATGGCCAAGCAAAGCCGCAGCATGATCGACACCGTCAATCACGCCGCCAGCGACACCACCGGCAATGTGCAGACCATCGCCAGCGCCGCCGAGGAACTGTCGGCGGCGGTCAGCGAAGTCAACCATCAGGTCGCCCGGTCGACCGACGTCGCCCAACGCGCCGTGCAGGAAGCCGAACAGACCAACGTCACCATGAAGGGGCTTGCCGAAGCGGCGATGCGGATCGGCGCCATCGTCCAGGTCATCCAGGAAATCGCCAACCAGACCAACCTGCTGGCGCTGAACGCCACCATCGAGGCGGCGAGGGCCGGGGAAACCGGCAAGGGCTTCGCCGTCGTCGCCAGCGAAGTCAAGGTGCTGGCCAACCAGACATCGCAGGCCACCAAGGAGATCCAGACCTACGTCGGCGGCATCCAGGACGAGACCCAGCGTGCCGTCGCGGCGATCTCCTCCATCGGCTCGATCGTCGCCGACATGCGGACGATCTCGATCGGCATCGCTTCGGCGATGGAACAGCAGGGCGCCACGACCCAGGACATCGCCCGCAACATCGGCCATGCCGCCGACGGCACGCGCGAGGTGTCGGCGAACATCACCGGCGTCGCCGATGCGGCCGAAGTCACCAGCTCCGCCGCCAACGACCTGCACAGCGCCTCGGACTCCCTGCGGCACGAAGCTTCGGTGCTCAACGATCAGGTCAACACCTTCTTCAGCCGGCTGCGTGCGATCTGACCCGGCCGCATCGGATCTTGAGCCGGGCCGGATCACGGGCCGGATCATGGATGAAGCGGAGGACTGGGATATGACGGCATCGGCAATGAAGCCGGCGGCGACCGGCGCTTAACGCCACCGCCTGGAGAACCATCTGCAACCGCTTGAGGCGAAGAACATCCCATGAGCGAGCAACCCATGAGCGACCATTCCACCGATACGCCGGTGAACCCACCGGTGCGCGACGTCCATTTCTCCGTCGCGATGCATCTGAGGAACCTCCTGCGGCTCGACCGCACCTTCAGCATCGAACGGGCGGTGCGCGCGGCCGTGAAGCCCGGCGACCGGGTGCTCGATGCCGGCTGCGGCATGGGAATCCTGTCTTTCCTGGCGCTGGAGGCCGGTGCGTCCGAGGTGATCGCCGTCGACCGCGACCATGTTGATCTGGCCCGCGCCCTTGCGAAAGCCAATGGCTACGGCGACCGCATCCGCTTTCTGGAGGCGGACCTCGCCACCGTCGACTCCTCGCAGGTGCCCGGCCTGTTCGACGTGCTGTTCGCCTTCATCTACACCAACCACGTCATCGTCGACGAGCCGCGCTCGGCCGCCGTGTGCGCCCTGCGCCTCCGCTTCGGCAAGCCGGGCTGCGTGACGGTGCCGAACCGCGTCCGTTACTTGGCGATCCCCTGCGACTGGCCGCAGATCGACGCATTCTCCGAAATGGCCGATCTGCGGCGCTCCGTTGCCGATCTGGAAAACCGCTACGGCCTCCGCTTCGGTCCCCTGCTTGACGCGATGACCACCGAGCTGTGCTACAACCGGTCCCGCCCGGTGACGTTCGGCGATTATGACTGGTCCCCGGGCTTCACCAACGGCGGCTACCGCCATCGGCGCGGGGGCGGGCGCTTCCTGGGGGATCCGGCGCTGGTGGAGGAAATCCGCTACGACACCGGCGCTTCGTTCGAGCGGTTGCCCAAGCACGCTTCGCTCGCCATCCAGTCCGCCGGCACGCTGAACGCGGTGATGTGGGTGCAGGAACTGTGGTTCGACGACTTCCTGATCTGGTCGACCGAGGTGTTCAGCCCGACCGCATCCGCGCTGCCGGTCCGCGCCGGCGAAACGGTGACGGTGGCGCTGGACGATGCATGGCGCGCGACCAACTGCCTGTCGATCTGATGCCGGCGGCACCGGTCATCGACCGGTGCCGCCGAGAGCGCCGCCGAGGGGAGAGACGGCATCCAGCAGGGCGTCCACATCCATCCCATGGGCCTCCGCCGCCTCGCGCACCGTCATGAAGGGCGCCATCGCGCAGCCGGGGCAGGCCATTCCGCGGCGCAGCAGGACCGGCACCGATGCCGGCCGGTCCCGCATCAACCCGGCCATGGTCATGTCGGCCAAGGTCGCAGCGGCGGTGGGAGCGGCGCCGGTCGGGGCCGCGGTGAGGGCGGACGGTGCCTTGCCCGATGGGGGGGGCCGGCGGTCGGCGTCCGTGGTCGCGTCCATGATCTGGTGCTCCTGCGCATGGGGACATGCGCCGATCCTATCGGTCCGGCCGGCGCCGGTCTTTGCGCCACGGCAAGCGTCCGCCACTTCGTCCCCCGGCTTTTCAATCCCCGGAGCGGAGCGGCGGCAGATCCTCGGCGATGGCAACCAGGGCGTGGGGCTTGCGGATCACCACCTGTTGGCGGCCGCTCTCGACGATGCCCTGGCTTTCCCAGGCGGACAGGGTGCGGCTGACGGTGTGGAGCGTGGTGCCGGTCATCTCCGCCACGTCCTGGCGCGACAGCGGAAAATCGATCTCCACCCCCGTCTCCACCCGCCGGCCGGCCTGGCGCACCAGACGCAGCAGGGCATGGGCGACGCGGCGCTCCACCCGCTCGGTCGCGACCTCGCGCAGGCGGTGTTGCACCTCCCGCAGCCGGCCACCGACGATGGACAGCGCGTTGCGGACGATGACGGGATGCCGCTCCATCAGGTCGGTCATGGCGGCGGCCGGCCAGGACAGTTCAACGCTGTCGGCGACGGCGACGGCATCGGCGGGATAGAGACCGTCGGTGAAGATCGCCAGTGTGCCGAACATCTCGCCCGGCCCGATGAAGCGCATCACCACCTGCTGTCCATCGGGGCCGGTCTGCACGATCTTCACCCGCCCGTCGATCAGCGCATGCCCGGCAGCAGCCGCCTCGCCCTGGGTGAAGACCGCCGCTCCGCGGGCATGGCGGCGCGGACGGGCGAGGGCGACCGCCTCCGCCATGGCATCGGCATCCAGGCCGGCGAACAGCGGCATGCCGCGCAGCACGGCGGGATCGAGGGGCGGGGCCATGGCTGTCATCCTGCGTCGATGGGGATCGGCCCGCCCACTATAGCCGGTCGTCCATGAATATGTTGCCGGTCGAAGCACGGTGCCCGGCCGATCGGCAGGACACCGGCGTTGCGCGCGGCAGCGGCATCGGGTGGCCTCCGGCCGGCATGGTCACGGCAAAAGGGGCCGGCAAGCCGGCCCCTCCACACTGCAACAGTCCGATGCAGCTTGCCGCTGCGTCCCGCGATCAGGACTTGACCGCTTCGACCTCGATCAGCAGCTGGATGTCGTCGCCGACGGCCGGGGCACCGTACTTCATGCCGAAATCGGTGCGCTTCAGCGTGCCGCGGGCGGAGAAGCCGGCGGTCTCCAGCTTGCTGGCCGGGCTGACGCCGTCCTTGTTGAAGGTGACATCGAGGACGACCGGCTTGGTCACGCCCAGCATGGTCAGGTCGCCGTGCAACTTGCCGGTCTTGTCGCCGGTCTTCTCGATCTTCGTGCTCTTGAAGGTCAGCTTCGGGAACTCCTTCGTGTTGAAGAAGTCCGGCGAGCGCAGATGCTCGTCGCGCTTGGCGTGGTTGGTGTCGATGCTGGCGGCATCGATGGTGATGGCGACCGCGCTCTTCTCGACGGCGTCCTTGTCGAAGGTGACGTCGCCGGCCATCGTGTTGAAGCGGCCGATCACGTTGGAGAAGCCGATATGGTTGACGATGAAGCTCACCGCGGTGTGGGCCGGGTCGATCTTGTAGTTGACCGGGGCGGCGAAGGCGGGGGCGGCGGAACCGGCCGCGGCGATGGCGAACAGGGCGGCGGCGAACAAGGTCTTCTTCATGAACGGAACTCCGGGGGATGGAAGTCGATGAGGGGGAATGGGGATCAGTAGGGCGACGCTTCGCCGCCGCTCAGCGCATAGGCCGCACCGATGGCGACCAGGGCCGGAACGACCGCGGCCGCCGTGACCGCCGCCGCCGAGGCGGCACGGCCGACAAGGCCGTCGCCGGCCGGAATGAGGCGGCGCACATGGCCGGCCAGCAGCGCCGGCAGCGCCAGCAGCAGGACGGCGGCCTGCGCCTGGGTGAAGAGGGCCAGCACGCCGGCCAGCAGCACCGCGATGCCGAGCGCCACCTGGCCCGGCAGGCCCCAGCCATGGCGCTCGACCGGCCAGTTCCACAGCAGGAAGCCGCCGGCCGACGCCGCCAGGGCGAGCGCCATCTGGGCGATGGATGCGGAAGAGCCGATCAGCGCGGTGCCGCCGACGGCCAGCGCCAGAGCCAGCAGCGAGGCCGCCGGTGCGGTCGGGTTTCCGGCGGGCGCCGAAGCGCGACCAAAGGCGACCCATGCGGCGGTGGCGAGCAGGACCAGGAGGCTGAGGGCCGCCGCCGCCGAATCCAGGGCCGGCAGGGCGATCCACACCAGCGAGCCGGCCAGCCACAGCGCCAGCGCCGCCGATGCGGCCCGGCCGCGGACACCCGCCGCATCGGCGGCGACGCCCAGCGCCAGCCCGGCCGCGGACGACCAGAACAGCTTGCCCATGCTCGACGGCGGGGGCAGGGCGGGCAAGCCGACCACCATGACGAAGACCACCAGGAAGCCGGCGGCGATCCCGGCGGCGGCCAGCGGGCGCCGCAGCAGGTGCAGGACACCGACCAGGACGAGGCCGACCAGCAGGGGCAGCACGCTGGATTGGACGAAGGGGTCTTGCAGAAGGTCGGACATTCGTGCGGCCGAAATGGGTGATGCTTGGGCCGGAACCCTAAATTGTGCTTTGATGAGCGGGAATTGGCGAGTTTTGCAAAAAGCATCTGCAAAAATAAGCGGGAATAAATGGTGGGCGGCAACAATTGGGACGATCTGCGCTATCTGCTGGCGGTGGCGCGGCATGGATCGCTGTCGGCGGCGGCGCGCGTCCTGGGGGTGAACCACAGCACCGTCCTGCGCCGCGTCACGGCGCTGGAGCAGGCGATGGGCGCACAGCTGTTCGACAAGCTGCCCGGCGGCTATGCATTGACCGCCGCGGGCGAAGAGATGCACCGCGTCGCCCAGAAGATGGAGGAGGATCTGACCGCCGCCAACCGGCTGCTGTCGGGACGCGACACCCAGATCCGCGGCAGCCTGCGCGTCACCACCGTCGACATCCTCACCCTCTACATCCTGCCCCGCCATATCGCCGCCTTCCGCCGGATCCACCCCGACCTGCGCGTCGACCTGATGGCGGCCGAGGCGTCGCTCAGCCTGACCCGGCGGGAGGCCGACGTCGCCATCCGCGCCACCAACCGGCCGCCGGAGAATCTGGTCGGACGGGCGGTGTCCGGGCTGGCCTTCGCCGTCTATGGCGCCGCCTGCCTCCTGGGGCAGGGGCCGGAAGCGGAGGATTTCGACCGCCATCCCTGGGTCGGGCTGGACGAGTCCTTCGACCACACCAACCTCGCCCGCTGGATGAAGCGGACGGTGCCGGCCTCGGCCATCGGCTACCGCGTCAACTCGGTGGCGGGATTGGTGGAGGCGGTGCGGGCCGGCGTCGGGCTCGGCCTTCTGCCCTGCGGGGTGGTCGACCGCGATCCCGCCTTCCGGCGCATCGGCGCACCGGTGCCGGAGGCCGATGCCAAGCTGTGGCTGCTGACCCACGAGGATCTGCGGCACATGGGCCGCGTCCGCGCCTTCCTCGACTTCATGGCCGACGCGCTGTCGCGCGAGCGCGACCTGCTGGAAGGGCGCTGCAGGACGGCGGCCTAACCGTCAGGGTCGCGGGGCAGGGCGCCGGCGGGAGGACGGCGCCATGGCGCTCGTGGCGCCCGGTTGGCGGGCCGTTGGACGAGCCGGCTGCCCGCGGCGGCGGGTCGACCATTGGAATTGGGGATCGTCGGCGATCAGGTGGCGGTGGTCGGACAGCCGGTTGCGCTCCAGCCAGCCGATGGCCGATTCCAGTTCCGACAGCGTCATCTCGGACCGCGCCTTCTTCATCAGGCGCTTCAGCACCGCGTTGTAGATGTGGTAGCCGGTCGGCCCCTCGGCGACGAGGTTGTTGTCCTCGTCCTCGATCACCTGGGCTGCGACCAGCTGGCCGATGCGCTGGCGCAGGTGATGCTCGGCGGCGCTGGGCGTCAGCGGCAGCTCGCCCGGATCGCGCGCCTGCGCGGCGAAATCGGGGCCGGGCGCCACCACGGCGAAATGCAATGCGGTGGCGTTGGATTCAAGCGGGATGATCTCCGGCTCGCGCTCCGCCGTGCGCTCGAAGGGAAGCTCCTGCTGGGCGCGGCGGGTCTTGATCATGGCGCGGGTGCCCTGCTGGGTCTCCACCATGGTGCGGAACCGCTCGAACAGCGCGTCGGAGGGGTGGTAGACCAGCGCCCGCTGCTGGTCGTAGGGGCCGGCCAGCGGATCGACCCGTGTCGCCCGGGCGATCGCCTGCTCCAGCCAGGGGCGCGAGCGGATGTGCGTCAGGCAGGCGACATGGGTGATGGACGGAGCGTCCAGCCCCTCATAGGCCATGGCGACCGAGACCAGCACCGCCGGTTCGGGACGCAGGCGGAAGGCGGCGACCACCTCCTGCGCGTCGCGGCGCTCGGAGATGGCGAGGCGTGCCATCCGGCCGGCCTGTTCCTGCGGCATCCAGCCATGCAGCGTGTCGAGATAGAAGCGTGCCGTCTCCTGGTCGGGAGCGATCACCAGCAGCTTTCCCAGGCCGGACTCAGGGCCGGGCGCCGCTCCGCCGTCCACCGGCGGCAGCTTCAACGCCGCCCGCCGTTTCGCCCGGTGGTCGCGGCAGGAGCGGTAGGCCTCGCGCAGCATCGCCTTGGCGAAGCCGGTGCGCAGCGCGGTGAACAGGGCGTCGCGCGTGTTCTCGCCGGCCTTGGACAGGGCCTCGGCCCAACGGTTGGTGCGCTCGGCGTCCAGCCAGGAGGCCGAGCCGTCCATGGCGCCGAAGGTCACCGGCAGGATCGCCTTCTCGGCCAGCGCCTGCCGGCGGGAATAGCCGACGACTGCCCAGCCCGGCGCCTTGAAGTCGATCTCCCGCAACTTGCGCGCCCCCTGCGGCGCCCGGTAGGGCAGCCACAGGATGGGGCGGCCGTCGGCGCGCTCCAGCGTGCCGCTCATCAGCAGCCTCGCCGCGGCATTCTCCAGCAGCGGCAGGATGCAGCGGCTCCACGCCGTCTCCTCCTCCACCGCGGCCATCCGGTCGGTATCGAAGACCGCCGGCAGATGGTGCAGTTCGTCCACGGCCAACAGGTAGCGGTGGCGGCGGAACTCCTGAAGATGCAGGTCCGGTGCTGCCGCCACCGCCTGATAGGTGGTGATGTAGCCATCGAGGCCGCGGCAGAGGTCGCGCCCGTTCTCCGCCGCGCGCAGGGCGAGGGAATGGCCGAGCGCATCGCGCCAGCGGGGATCGACGAAGGCCTCCTCCGCCTGCCGGCGCAGGCTGTCGCGCGGGACGATCCAGCAGACCCGGTCGATCCGCCCGGCACCGTGCAGCGCCGCCGCCATGATGACCGGAAGCAGCGACTTCCCCCCGCCGGGCGTCACCGCGGCCAGGATGTCGCGGACCTCCGTCTGCTGCCGGCCGATCGCCTGGGCGATGGCGCCGACCAGTTGCTGATGGCTTCTCAGCTGCGGCATTCCATCCTGCTGTGCTGTGGCGCAACGGAGGAGCAAGCCTAAAGTGCTGCGCATTGTCCGGTCATCGGATCAATCGAAGGCATCGGCGCCACAGACGGGGTAGTGCCGCCTCCCCATTGGAGGCACCGGGTCGCGCCGCCCAGGCCCGACGATGGCCAAGGCCGGGCCTCCTGTCCTGATGTACGCACCTTGAACCCAAGCCTTCGGTCATAGGACAAGCCTTGGCAATGGCTCCCCGGAAGAACTGCCGCCGGGTGCCGGCCCTCTCAACATCAAGATTTGAGTTGCGCACCTCAATTCGCCGGAATATGTTCGCCACATGAACAATCCCATCACCGATGCTCCCCTGACCCTGCGCGACGTGGCGGCGGCGGCCGGCGTCAGCCTCGCGACGGCCGACCGGGTCGTCAACGGGCGCCCCGGTGTCAGCGCCAAGACCGCGCGCAAGGTGCACGAGGCGGTACAGCGGCTGGGCTTCCGCCCGTTGGCGGCGGCAGCCGAGCTGGCGCGGGCGCGGTCCTGGCGCTTCGCCGTGATCCTGCCGCGCGGCAGCAACCGCTTCATGATGGACATCGCCGACAATGTGCGCGCCCAGGCCGGCTGGTTCCGCGCACGGCGCATCGCGGTCGAGATCGTCGAGACCGACCTGTTCGACCCCGACCGGCTGGCGGCGGAGCTGGCCGGGCTGGCCGGACGCTTCGAGGGGGTGGCGGTGGTCGCGCTCGACCATCCCCGGATCCGGGCGGCCATCGACGATCTGGTGGAAGGCGGCATGGCGGTGGTGACGCTGGTGTCTGATGCACCGTCGTCGCGCCGCCAGCATTATGTCGGCATCGACAACATCGCCGCCGGACGCACCGCGGGATCGCTGGTCGGCCGCTTCCTCTGCGGCCCCTGGGGGCCGGCACATGCCGGCAAGATGGAGGGCGAGGCGGGTGGCTCGGTCGGCATCGTCACCGGCTCGGCCAGCCTGCGCGACCATGCCGAACGGCGCTTCGGCTTCGGGCAGGTGCTGGCGGAGGAATATCCGCAACTGACCCTGCTGCCCCCGGTCGAGGGCCGCGACGATCCGGAGCGCAACCGCGAGCTGGTCCGCCGCATGCTGGCCGACACGCCCGGGCTGGTGGCGATCTACAACACCGGCGAGGGCTCCGTCGGCATCGGCGAGGCGCTGGCCGAGGCCGGGCTCACCCGCCGGATCCTCTGCGTCGGACACGAGCTGACGCCTGCAACCCGCCGCATGCTGCTGGACGGCACCGTCGCCGCCCTGGTGGCGCAGGATCCGGGACACGAGGCGCGGTCGATGGCGCGGGTGCTCCACGCCCTGGTTACGGGCCAAGAGATCGTCGCGGCGCAGGAGCATATCCGGGTCCAGGTCATCCTGCGCGACAATTTGCCCTGAGCGGCGGCAGGCCGCCGGTTCGGTTTTTGGAAAGAGAGGTTGCCGGTCATGTTTCTCGGGATCGACATCGGCACGTCCAGCGTCAAGGCGGTGCTGACCGACGGCGACGGCGCGGTCACGGCGGGCGCGTCGCGCCCCTGCTCCGTCTCGCGCCCGCATCCGCTGTGGTCGGAGCAGGAGCCGGAGGATTGGGTCGCCGCCGCCATCGCCGCGGTGGACGAGCTGGCGGAGCGGCAGCCGGCGGACCTCGCCGCCGTCATCGGCATCGGCTTCTCCGGCCAGATGCATGGCGCGGTGCTGCTGGGGCACGACCACCGGGTGCTGCGGCCCGCCATCCTGTGGAACGACGGCCGCGCCCACCGCCAATGCGCGGCGCTGGAGGTGGCGCTGCCCGACCTGCGCGGGATCAGCGGAAACATCGCCATGCCCGGCTTCACCGCGCCCAAGCTGCTGTGGGTGGCGGAGGAGGAGCCGGAGATCTTCGCCGCCGTCGCCAAGGTGCTGCTACCCAAGGCCTATGTCCGCTGGCGCCTGACCGGCGCGATGGTGGAGGAGATGTCCGACGCCTCCGGCACGCTGTGGCTGGACGTCGCCCGGCGCGACTGGTCGGACGAACTGCTGGCGGCGACCCGCCTGACCCGCGCCCACATGCCGGATCTGGCGGAAGGCTCGGATGCGGTCGCCCGGCTGTCGCCCGAACTCGCCCGGCGCTGGGGCATGCGCGAGCCGCCGGTGGTGGCGGGCGGGGCCGGCGACTGCGCCGCCAGCGCCGTCGGGCTGGGCGCCATCGCGCCCGGCGACGGCTTTCTCAGCCTCGGCACCTCGGGCGTGGTCTGGCGGACGACCGACCGCTTCCTGCCCAACCCGGCAATGGCGGTCCACGCCTTCTGCCATGCGCTGCCCGGCGTCTGGCACCAGATGGGGGTGATGCTGTCCTCGGCGGCCTCCCTCGCCTGGGCGGCCTCCACCCTCGGCGCGCCGGAGGCGGACTTGCTGGCGCCGCTGGGCGATGCGGTGGACGGCCCCTCGCCGGTCGCCTTCCTGCCCTACCTGTCGGGCGAGCGCACCCCCCACAACGACGCCACCGTGCGCGGCCTGTTCGCCGGCCTGTCGGCGGAGACCGGCCGCGACGCGCTGGTCCAGGCGGTGCTGGAAGGCGTCGCCTTCGCCTCCCGCGACAACCTCGTGGCGCTGGGTGAAGGTGCTCCGACCGCGTTCGACCTTGCCGGCGGCGGCTCCCGCTCGCGGCTGTGGGCGCGCATCTGCGCCGACGCGCTGGGCGTCACCATCCACCGCATCGAGGACGGCGAGGTCGGGGCGGCGCTGGGAGCCGCCCATCTCGGCCGGATGGCCGCGACCGGCGAGTCTCCCGCCACCGTCTGCCGCAAGCCCCGTCGTCTTGAGACCTTCACCCCCGATCCGGCCCGCGCCGAAGCGTACAGCCAGGCGTGGCTGCGCTGGCGCCGGCTCTATCCCCTTGCCAAGGAGTTCGCGTCTTGAGCACCGTTCCCTTCTTCGGCGACCTGTCCCCGGTGGCCTATCGCGGGCCGGACAGCCGCGACCCGCTGTCCTACCGCTGGTACGACAAGGACCGCGTGGTGCTGGGCAAACGGATGGAGGACCATCTGCGGCTCGCCGCCTGCTACTGGCACAGCTTCTGCTGGCCGGGCGGCGACCCCTTCGGCGGCGAGACCTTCCTGCGCCCGTGGATGCGTCCAGGATTCGACCCGATGGCGGCGGCGCGCGCCAAGGCCGACGTCGCCTTCGAGATGTTCCGCCTGCTGGACATCCCCTTCTTCTGCTTCCACGACCTCGACGCCGCCCCGGAAGGCGAGACGCTGGTCGAGAGCGTCGACAACCTGAAGGCCGTCACCGATCTGTTCGCCGCCAAGATGGAGACGGCGAAGGTGCGGCTGCTGTGGGGCACGGCCAACCTGTTCTCCAACCGGCGCTACATGGCCGGCGCTGCGACCAACCCGGACCCGGACGTCTTCCTCTATGCCTGCGGGCAGGTGCGCGCCGCGCTGGAGGCGACCCATGCGCTGGGCGGCGCCAACTACGTCATGTGGGGCGGGCGCGAGGGCTATGAGACGCTGCTGAACACCGACCTGAAGCGCGAGCTGGACCAGATGGGCCGCTTCCTGGCGATGGTGGTGGAGCACAAGCACAGGATAGGCTTCGACGGGCCGATCCTGATCGAACCGAAGCCGCGCGAGCCGACAAAACACCAGTACGACTTCGACGTCGCCACCGTCTACGGCTTCCTGGAGCGTTACGACCTGCTTGCCGACGTGCGGGTGAACATCGAGCAGAACCACGCCATCCTCGCCGGCCACAGCTTCCAGCACGAGGTGGGGCTGGCGCTGGCGCTCGGCATCTTCGGCTCCCTCGACATGAACCGCGGCGACGCGCTGCTGGGCTGGGACACCGACCAGTTCGCCAACGACATCGGCGAGACGACGGTGGTCCTGCACGACATCCTGAAGGGCGGCGGCTTCACCACCGGCGGCCTGAATTTCGACGCCAAGATCCGCCGCCAGTCGCTCGACCCCGCCGACCTGCTGCACGGCCATATCGGGGGCATCGACACTTGCGCCCGCGCCCTGCTGCAGGCGGCCCAGATGCTGGAGGACGGCGCGCTGACCGGGCCGCTGACCGAGCGCTATGCCGGCTGGGACGGTGAGGAGGGCCGGGCGATCCTGGCCGGAAAACGCGACCTCGCCACCCTGGCCGACCGGGCGCTCGCCGGCGGCCTCGCCCCGCAGCCGCGCTCCGGCCGGCAGGAGTATCTGGAGAACATCGTCAACCGCTACGTCTGAACCCCATAGCGATATCCCCTCTCCCCCCCGGGGAGAGGGTTAGGGTGAGGGGGTCGCGCGGCGGCCCTCCAGCAAGAATCTAGAATGTGCATCCCCCTCACCCCGACCCTCTCCCCGGGGGGGAGAGGGGGATTTCACGTCCATAACGCCGCTGAACCCATGCGGCCACACAGGGAGGAAACACGATGAAGCACCGCCTCACCGCTACCGCCGCCGGCCTGTTCCTGACGCTGGCCGCCGCCATGACCATGACCTCCACGGCGGCACTGGCCGCCGGCGCCACCGTCGGCGTGTCCTGGTCGAACTTCCAGGAGGAGCGCTGGAAGACCGACGAGGCGGCGATCAAGGCCGTGGTCGAGAAGGCGGGCGGCAAATACCTGTCGGCCGACGCCCAGTCCTCGCCGGCCAAGCAGCTGTCGGACATCGAATCGCTGATCTCCCGCGGTGCCCAGGCGCTGATCATCCTGGCGCAGGACGGCGACGCCATCCGCCCGGCGGTGGAGAAGGCGGCGGCCGAAGGCATCCCCGTCGTCGGCTATGACCGGCTGATCGAGATCCCGTCGGCCTTCTACATCACCTTCGACAACAAGGAGGTCGGCCGGCTCCAGGCGCGCAGCGTCTTCGCGCTGAAGCCCAAGGGCAACTACGCCTTCATCAAGGGCAGCTCCACCGATCCCAACGCGGACTTCCTGTTCGCCGGCCAGATGGAGGTGCTGAAGGCCGCCATCGACCGCGGCGACGTGAAGAATGTCGGCGAGGCCTACACCGACAAGTGGCTGCCGGCCATCGCCCAGCAGAACATGGAGCAGATCCTGACCAAGACCGCCAACAAGGTCGATGCGGTGGTCGCCTCCAACGACGGCACCGCCGGCGGCGCGGTGGCGGCGCTGGCGGCGCAGGGGCTGGCGGGAACCGTGCCGGTGTCGGGCCAGGACGGCGACAAGGCGGCGCTGAACCGCATCGCTCTCGGCACCCAGACGGTGTCGGTGTGGAAGGATGCCCGCGAGCTGGGCCGCCGCGCCGCGGAGATCGCCCTGGATCTCGCCGGCGGCAAGAAGATGACCGACATCGCCGGTGCCGCGACCTTCGACGGCGGGCCGAAGAAGCAGAAGATGACCTCGCTGTTCCTGACCCCGGTCGCCATCACCAAGGACAATCTGGGGATGGTGGTCGATGCCGGCTGGATCACCAAGGACGTGGTCTGCCAGGGCGTGAAGCCGGGCAGCGTCAAGGTCTGCAACTGATGGCGGAGCCGTCCACCCTGTCCACCGCCGGCCCGGCTTCACGCCGGGCCGGGCTCGGCGACGCCCTGCGCGCGCTGGAGCTGGACACCCGCATGGTCGGGATGATCGGGGCGCTGGCCGTGGTCTGGATCGGTTTCGACATCCTGACCGGCGGCGCCTTCCTGACCCCGCGCAACCTGTGGAACCTGTCGGTGCAGGCGGCATCGGTCGCGGTGATGGCGACCGGGATGGTGCTGGTCATCGTCACCCGCAACATCGACCTGTCGGTCGGCTCCATCCTGGGCTTCACCGGCATGGTGGTGGGGGTGCTCCAGGCCCGCATCCTGCCGGAGCTCTGGGGGTTCGACCATCCGCTGACCTGGGCGGCGGCGGTGGCGGCGGCCGTCGCCGTCGGCGGGGCGGTCGGGGCGCTGCAAGGCGCCATCGTCGCCTATCTCGGCGTGTCGTCCTTCATCGTCACGCTGGGCGGGCTGCTGGTCTGGCGCGGGGCCGCCTGGTGGGTGACGACCGGCCAGACGGTGGCGCCGATGGACGGGTTGTTCAAGCGGCTGGGCGGCGGGTTCGAGGGCGCGATCGGCGCCGGCCCGAGCTGGGCGGTCGGCCTCGCCGCCATCCTGCTGTCGGTCGCCGCCATCCTGGTGACGCGGCGGCGCAGGGCCGGCTTCGGCTTTCCCGTCCGGCCGCTGTGGGCGGAAGGGGTGGTGATCCTGCTGGTGACCGCCGCCATCGTCGGGGCGGTGCTGGTGGTCAACGCCTATCCGCTGCCGATGCCGGTGGTGCGGCGGATGATGGAGGCCCAGGGCTTGGCGACGGACGGGCAGTTGCCGGTCATCGCCCACGGCTTCGCCATCCCGGTGCTGATCGCGCTGGCGGTCGGGGTGGCGGTGACCTTTCTGTCGCGGCGCACGCGCTTCGGCCGCTATGTCTTCGCCATCGGCGGCAATCCGGAGGCGGCGGAGCTGTCGGGCATCAACACCCGCCGCGTGCTGGTGATGGTGTTCGCCCTGATGGGGGCGCTGTGCGGCCTGTCCGCCTGCATCGCCACCGCAAGGCTGAACGCCGCCACCAACGCCAACGGCACGTTGGACGAGCTGTATGTCATCGCCGCGGCGATCATCGGCGGCACCTCGATGGCCGGCGGCGTCGGCACCATCCTGGGCGCGATGCTGGGAGCGCTGGTGATGCAGTCGCTCCAGTCCGGCATGGTGCTGCTCGGGGTGGACGCGCCGATGCAGAACATCGTCGTCGGCGTGGTGCTGGTCGCCGCGGTCTATGTCGACACGCTCTATCGCAGGGGGATGAAATGACCGGCCTCGGAACGACGCCGCAGGCGGTGCCGCTGGTGGAGATGCGCGACGTCTCCATCG
This sequence comes from Azospirillum thiophilum, assembly GCF_001305595.1. Taxonomy (NCBI): domain Bacteria; kingdom Pseudomonadati; phylum Pseudomonadota; class Alphaproteobacteria; order Rhodospirillales; family Azospirillaceae; genus Azospirillum; species Azospirillum thiophilum. The sequence goes on along the minus strand of NZ_CP012405.1, from coordinate 59,693 downwards.
CCTTCGGCGGCATCAAGGCGGTGGACGGCGTCAGCATCGATTTGCACGCCGGCGAGGTGGTCGGGCTGCTGGGCCACAACGGGGCCGGCAAATCGACGCTGATCAAGATCCTGTCGGGCGCCTATGCCGCCGACCATGGCGAGATCCGGGTGAACGGCGAGCCGGTCCACATAGCCAGCCCGCGCGATGCCAAGCGCTGCGGCATCGAGACGATCTACCAGACGCTGGCGCTGGCCGACAATGTCGACGCCGCCGCCAACATCTTCCTCGGGCGGGAGAAGCTGACCGCCTGGGGCACGCTGGACGACCACGCGATGGAGGCGGAGGCGCGCAAGGTGATGGGCCGCCTCAATCCCCATTTCCGCCGCTTCAAGGAGCCGGTGAAGGCTCTGTCGGGCGGCCAGCGCCAGTCGGTCGCCATTGCCCGCGCCATCCATTTCGACGCCCGCGTCCTGATCATGGACGAGCCGACCGCGGCGCTTGGCCCGGCCGAGACCCGGCAGGTCGGCGAGCTGGTGAAGCAGCTGAAGCAGGAGGGGATCGGCATCTTCCTGATCTCCCACGACATCCACGACGTCTTCGACCTGGCCGACCGCATCCATGTGATGAAGAACGGCAAGCTGGTCGGCAGCGCCAGCGTCGCCGACGTCACCAAGGACGAGGTGCTGGGCATGATCATCCTCGGCAAATGCCCGCCGGGCGCGGTCCCCGGGCCTGGGGCGGCAGCCTGACAGTTCAGACCAACGGCTTTTGCTGGTGACCCATCAAAAGCCATTTCCTCAGTCGCCGGCGCGGGCGTCCGCCCGCTTGGCTTCGCGGGCATGGGCCCGCGGGGCCGCCGTCGCGGCCCTCCAGCGGCATTGGTCAATGACCAGTGCCGCTGGTATCATACCTTCGACTCGCGATAGAGCTGTTCGGCCAGCGCCTTCTCGTACATCGCATCGATCTGCTCGACCGACAGCTCCGCCAGCCCCGTCTGGTCCTTCACCACCTGCCCCGGCGACGGCATGTCCTGCGGGATGACCCAGGCGTCGGGCTGCCACAGATGGGACCGGCGCAGCGCCTTGCCGCAATGGAAGAAGGCTTCCTGCACGGCCAGCCGGATGGCGGCCTTCGGCGTGCGTCCCTCCTCGGTCAGCCGTCCGAGCAGCGCCGGGTCGGTGGTGACGGTGGCGATGCCGTTCACCCGCAGGAAGATGTCCATCTCCGGCACCAGGAACACCAGCCCGCAGGCCCCGTCGGAGGTCAGGATGTTGGTGATCGACGACAGCTTGTTGTTGCCGGGCCAGTCGGGCAGGGCCAGCGTCCGGCGGTCCTCCGCATGGACGAAGCCGGGCCGCCCGCCGCGGGGTGAACAATCCATACCGCCAGCCATTCCGCCGCCGCTCGCGGTGGCGACGAAGACCAGCGGCGATTCCGCGACGAAGCGCAGGCAGTGATCGTCCAGGAACGGGAAGGTCGTCTTCTGCATGCGCTCGGTCGGCATGTCGTAGAGCTGCCGCAGCGCCTCGACGGTAAGGATGCGATGGGGATCCATGGGCTTTCCTCGATGGCTTTCCGCAAAACTAACGTTGTTAGATTTGCCTAACGCCGTTAGATTGTCAACCACGACGAGGACGGCGGGGAAGCGGCCATGCGGGTGCAGCGACAGGACATTATCGATGCCGCCATGGCCTTGCTGGACGAGGTCGGGGTGGATGGGCTGACGATGCGGCGGCTCGCCGGGGCGCTGAACATCCAGGCGCCGTCGCTCTACTGGCATTTCGCCAACAAGCAGGCGCTGCTGGACGCCATGGCCGACGCCCTGCTGGCAGGGATGGTGCTGCCGCCCGACGACGGGCTGCCCTGGGATGCATGGGTGAAAGCGATGGCGGTGGAGTTCCGCCGCACCCTGAAATCGCGGCGCGACGGCGCGCGGTTCTATGCCGGCACCTTTCCGATGATGGACAATGTGCTGCGGATCAGCGACCGCATCATCGCCAGATTGCGGGCCGCCGGTGCCGACGGGCACACGGCCGCCCGCGCCATGCTCACGCTGCAATATTACGTGCTGGGCTTCACCATCGAGGAGCAGGCGACCTTGCCTCCCAACGGCGGCGGCGATGGGGTGGATTTGAAGCGCATCGCGCAGCAGATGACAGCGGAGCAGGCGGCCCGCTACCCGGACATCGCCGCCACGGTGATGCTGATCGCGGACGACGATGACGACGCCCGCTTCCTGTTCGGACTCGACCGGCTGGTCGACGGGCTGAAGGCCGTCATCCCGTCCGCACCCGGGCAGCGCCCCGGCTGAAGACCGGCCCGTCCTGTTGAGGCATCCGGCCAGCGGACGGTTGACAATGTTGAGGGTCGCGGCGAAGGATGCCGCCGTCTGTTCGACGGGGGAGTGTGCGGATCATGGCGGGGGAAAGCCTGAAGGGCCTGCGCGAGGAACGCGGCTGGAGCCAGGGCGAGTTGGCCGCATGGCTGAACGAGAGGCTCGGGCGGAAATACGACCGCTCGCAGGTCAGCCGCTGGGAAAGCGCCGCGGAACGCACGCCCAAGACGGTGGCCGAGTTGGTCGAGACCGAACGCGGCTCCGACCGTCCGCGCCATGCCACGGTGGTGATGGCCGGCAACCAGAAGGGCGGCACCGCAAAGACGGAAACCAGCCTGTGCCTTGCCTATTGCCTGCTGGCGCAGGGGGCGCGGGTGCTGCTGGTCGATTGCGACAGCCAGGGATCGGCGACCGTCCATCTCGGCTATTCGCCGGCGCAGATCGACCGGATGGAGGCGGAGCGACAGACGCTCTACTACGCGCTGGCCGACGACCGGCCCTTCACCGACTATATCCTGCAGACCTCCGAACCGCGGCTGGATCTGGTGCCGGCCTTCGTCAGCCTGTCCGACGCCGACGTCGAGCTGGCCACCGGCAAGCTGACGACGATCCGCCACCGGATCGGCGAGGTGCGCCACCTCTACGACTACATCGTGCTCGACACCGCGCCGAACCTGGGGCTGGTGACGGTCGGCGCGCTGGAGGCGGCGGATCTGCTGCTGGTGCCGGTGCAGACGGAATCGCTGGCGCTGGTCGGGCTGCGCCATGTGCTGCGCTCGCTGGAGGGGTTGCGGCGGCGGCGCAATCCGCATCTCGAGGTGATCGGCATCCTGCCCACCCTGTTCTCCGCCCGGCTGACCCAGGACAAGGCGACGCTGGAGGATCTGTGGCGCGCCTATGGCGAGCGCTACCGCATCTACGACCCGATTCCCCGCGCCACCGTCTATGGGCAGGCCGCCGCGGCCGGCGTCATCACCCTGTCGGCGGTCAAGACTGTTCCCGGCCGCGCCGTGTTCGAACAGGTCGCCGCCGACGTGCGCGCCGCCGCCCGGGCCCGCAAGGAGAAGAAGCTCAATGTCGCGTAAGCTCGCCCGCCGCGCCGACCTGACGGCCCCCGCTCCCGCAGGCCAGCCGCAGGCCATCCGCAACGCGGTGTTCGGCGTGTCGGAGGATTTCCCCCCCGTCATCGAGGTCGACATCGACCGTATCGACCGCCATGCCCACCAGCCGCGGGCGGCGCAGGACGACGCCTCGCTGGAGGAGTTGCGGCGGTCGGTCGAACGGCACGGGCTGATGTACCCGATCCTGGTGACGCGCAGCGGCGAGGACGGCTATGCCCTGGTCGGCGGCGGCCGCCGGCTGCGGGTGTTCGAGCTGCTGGGGCGCAGCACCATCTTCGCCCGCATCCTCGGCGGCGACCCCGACGAACTGGCGTTGGTCGACAATCTCCAGCGCAAGGCGCTGAACGCGGTGGAGACCGCACGCTCGCTCGACGGGCTGCGGGCCAAGCACGGCTACACCCAGGACAAGCTGGCCGAGGTGGTGGGCAAGACGCCGGCCGCGATCTCCCGCGCGCTCGGCATCCTCGCCCTGCCGTCGGATGTGCTGGACGAGTATCTGACCCTGACCGACCGCGTACCGCCCACCACGCTGGAGGAGGTCGCCGCCGCGCCCGACGAGGCGGGCCGGCGCAAGCTGTGGGTGCTCGCCCGCAAGGGAGCCACCGCCCGCGCGGTGGCCGAGACGCGGCAGGCGCTGAAACGGCAGGATCCTGGCGGCCGGGATCCTGGCGGCATCGTGCTGAAGCGCCGGGCCGCCGGCGCCGCGGTGCGCGGCATGATCCAGGCGGTCGGCAAGCTGGAGGAGAACCGCGAGGGGATCGGCGCCGCGGAGCGGGCGGCGCTGGACACGCTGCGGCAGCGGATCGCCGGCCTGCTCGGGGATTAGCAGGGTGCGGAAAAACCATTTTGCTGCTGCGGTCGGGTTCTTTCCGGCAATCTCGCGTCAAGACCTTGCAAGATACCACCAGTATCTTGCTTCGGCCTTTCCTAATCTTGCCGAAAATCCCCCTCCCTCGCGACGCAAAAGCCTTTTTCCGCACCCTGTTAGGGTCTGGACCCGCGTTGTTGCACGGATGGGCGCGTTGTCGTAGGCCGCGGCCTCGTTTCCGCCTGGATCGCCCGCCATGCCCTACAATCACCACCGCGCTCATGCTGCGCGCGGTGTTTCGTCTGGCGCTGCGCCAGACCGAAGGGCTCCTCGCCTCCATCCTCCATCTGCTCGGCCTGGATCTGCCGGTGCCGGATCACTCGACCCTCGCCCGCCGCGCCCGGACGGTGACGCTGGCGTCATTACCGCGGTCGGCCGGCGGGCCCATCCACCTGCTGGTGGACAGCACCGGGCTGAAGCTGTGGGGGCCGGGCGAATGGCTGATCGAGAAGCACGGCACCAAAAGGCGGCGCTCCTGGCGGGCGCTGCACATCGGCCTGGACGCCGCGAGCGGCCGGATTGTCGCGGCCACGCTGACGGACCGCGGTGACTGGGGATGGCGCGTATGACCGGACCGGGGTCTGCGCGTCGGTCCACGAACGCCATCCCGACGCCGCGGTGGTGGCACCGCCCCGCCGCGACGCCGTGCTCAGCGACACCGCCACCACGTCACCGACCCAACGCGATCGCCACATCCAGACGATCACGGAGACGGGCCGGATGGCGTGGCAGCGGACCAGTGGCTACAACAAGCGGGCTGGCGTTGAGAGCCAAGTGGCGCGTTGGAAGGGCGTCCTCGGCGACACGCTGCGCTTCCACTCCGATCAGGCGCAAGCCACCGAGGTCATTGTTGGCGTCGCGGTCCTCAAACGCATGCTCGATCTTGGACGCCCGAACTCCGTCCGCGTCGCCTGAGCAACGACCGGCTGGGGCGATTTCTTGCCATCATCACCTCCATGCAACAGCCCACAACAGAACCCGAAATCTTGCCCGATCGCAAGGGCGGTCAGTCACCCGCGGAATTACCCCAACTGCGTAATTTCGACGCCGTCGAGGTATCTTATCGTTCGTTCAAACAACGGACTCTGGAAATCCACAATTTCTATAAGGCGATATGCCGCGCACCACATGATGCCTTACGAATTAAACTAAATTTCGAGTATTTTTCGGCAGAATCATTCCGAAATCCTGCGAATAAACATAGAAATTTCTGGAGAGGCCACAAGTTCCATTTGAGTTTATGGGGGCGTTGACAAGCATAAAGCGGAATATTTCACCAAAGCGCTTAACGCTTTGGATGCCGATCCGACGACTTACCCCTATCGATAGATTTATTCCGGGACATTTTCAGGACACCTTCGGAGCATCAACGCCGACATCCGGCTCCGGCCAACTCACACCAGAGTGCGGAACCGATCGGATCGCGGCTCCCATCCTGACGGAGATCAGTCATGTCCTTTCTGTCCCGCATCCGCCTGTGCCTCGCTCCGCTGAGCGGCACCACCCGCGCCGCCATCAACGACCGTCGGGGCGTCACCGCCCTGGAATACGGGCTGGCCGCGGCGCTGGTGGCCCTCGTCATTATCGGCGGCGCCAAGACCTTCGGCACCAATGTTGCGACCATGTTCACCGGCATCGGAACCTCGGTCAGCGGCGTGTCCACGACGATCCCCTAAGCGGGATCGGCTCGCGGCTCCAAGCGGACAACCCGTTCATGGACCTATCCAGCGCATCGCCGCCGGTCATCCTGGCCGGGTTGGCGTTGGGGTGGGCGGCGGCCGAGGATCTCGGGCGCCGGATCATTCCCGACACGGTCCCGGTTCTGCTCGTTGTTCTCGGTATCGCCCCGCCGGTCGTCCATGGGGCCGTACCGTGGAGTGCCATCGGGGCCGCCCTCGTCACTTTCCTGGCGCTTGCTTGGATGCACGGACGGGGCTGGCTCGGCGGCGGTGACGTCAAGCTGGCGGCGGCGCTGGTTCTTCTGGTCGGCGCCGACGATGCGGCGGGCTTCATCATGGCGACGGCGCTTGCCGGAGGTGTCTTGTCGGTCGTCTACGCCGGTGGATGCCTGATCGCCCGCCGGCTGGGGCTGGTGCGGCGGCTTCTGCGCCGGTTCGGCCCGCGCCGCCGCCTGGGCGGTCCGGCCCGGCTCCTGGTGGAAGAGGTTCACCGCATCGCCACGCGCCATTCCGTGCCTTACGGCGTCGCCCTGGCCGCCGGCGGGATGCTTGCCCTGACAAACCCTTCCGGAGGTGTGGCATGGCCCTGAGAATCCTGTTTCTCGCGATGCTGTTCGCCGGCCTGTCGCTGGTCGGCTACATCGCCTTCGGGATGCTGCCCGGCCAGCCCCCGACCGTCGCCGAGGCTCCGGCGACGCTCCCGCCGTCCGATCAGGTTCTGGTCGCCGCCCGGCCGATGTCGCCCGGCATGCTGCTGCGAACCGAGGATGTGCGGTGGGAGAATTGGCCCATCGGCCGCACCCCCGAAGGGGCGCTGGTCCGTAGCCAGGTGAAGGAGGAGGCCTATCGCGGCGCCGTCATGCGGCGAAGCTTCGCTGCGGGTGAACCGATCATCGCCGGCCAGATCGTCGCTCCCGGTGAACGCGGCTTTCTGGCGGCGGTCCTGTCGCCCGGCACCCGTGCCGTGGCGGTGGCGGTGGACGCGGTCAGCGCCACCGGCGGGCTGATCTGGCCCGGCGACCGCGTCGATCTGATCCTGACCCAGAATTTCGAGGGTGAGCAGGGCCGTTCGACGCGTAAGGCGGTGGGGGAGACGGTGCTGGGCAATCTGCGCGTCATCGCCATCGACCAGCAATTGGGCGAAGCCCCGACGGCTCCGACGGTTCCGGCCGCGTCCTCCCGCGCCACGCCGGAGGCCCGCGTCCCGCGCACCGTGACGCTGGAGGTGGCGGCGCAACAGGGCGAGGCGGTCGCCGTGGCCGCCAGCATCGGCAAGCTGTCGCTCGCCCTGCGCAGCCTCGCCACCGACGAACCGGCCGCCGGCGGGGGCGGCGCCCTCGCTCCGGCCATCCCGATCGCATCGGCGACCTGGGCGGAGGACGTGTCGCCGGCATTGCGCGCGCTTCCCCGCCCGCCCGCCGCCGACCCCGCTCCCCATGTCCGGCCGGCGATGCTGATCATCCGCGGCTCGAAGACCGAAACACTCCAGCGGTAGCGCCGGCCGCAAGCGCGCTTCCCATCCACGTCTCGACCAACAAGGAACCGGACAATGACCGAACGCGGCTGGTTCATCCTCCTGGCTCTCCTGCTTACCGCCGTTCCACCCTTGTGGAATGGCGGCGCGATGGCCCAGAACCGCCCGCGCGAGATCTCGCTGGAGGTCGGTGGCGGCCAGCCGGTCAGCCTGCCGGCCCCGGCGTCCAGCGTCTTCACCTCGGCCCCCGAGATCGCCGATGTCCAGGCTTCCGGGCCGCAAGCCTTCTTCATCATCGCCAAGGCGCCGGGCCGGGCCAGCGTCCATGCGCTGTCGATCGACAACAAGCAGCTGGCGTCCTTCACCGTCGTCGTCACCCTGCCGATCACCGATCTGCGGGCGAAGCTGTTGGCCCAGGTTCCCGAAGCGGCCATCGACGTGCAGGGCACCGGCACCGGGATCACGCTGACCGGCTCGGTCGCCTCGCCGGCGGCGGCGCGTCACATCGTCGAACTGGCGGAGCGTTACGTCGGGCAGGGCCAGACGGTGGTCAACCGGCTGTCGGTCGCCGCCGCGGCGCAGGTCAACCTGCGTGTCCGCGTCGCCGAGGTGTCGCGGCAGATCACCAAGGAATTGGGGTTCAACTTCAACGGCATGTTCAACGTCGGCTCCTTCGCCTTCGGCATCGCCACCGGCCGCAGCATCCTGGACGCCGCCGGGAACATCGTGCGGGCGACGCCGCCCACCAGCTCGCTCGGCGGTTCCTATCGCTCGAACAGCGGCAAGGTCGATGTGAACGCGGTGGTCGACGCGCTGGCCGAGGATGGGCTGATCACAGTCCTGGCCGAGCCGAACCTGACGGCCCTGTCGGGCGAAACGGCCAGCTTCCTGTCGGGCGGGGAGTTTCCGATCCCGGTCGCCCAGGCCGACCGCACCACCACAATCCAGTTCAAGAAGTACGGCGTCAGCCTGGATTTCGTGCCGACCGTGCTGGCCGGCGGCCAGATCAGCATGCGTGTCCGCCCGGAGGTCAGCGAATTGACCGACGCCGGCGCCGTGGTCAGCGACGGCATCCGCATCCCCGGCCTGAACGTGCGCCGCGCCGAAACCACCATCGAACTGGCGAGTGGCCAGAGCTTCGCCATCGCCGGACTATTGCAGAACAACTCGTCCACCATGCTGGACTCGGTGCCGGGGCTGGGCGACGTGCCGGTGTTGGGCGCGCTGTTCCGGTCGAGCCGCTTCAAGCGGAACGAGACCGAACTGGTGATCGTCGTCACCCCCTACCTCGTCCGTCCGGTTTCCGCCGCCAACGCCCTGTCCGCCCCGACCGACGGCTTCGCCGCCGCCAGCGACGTCGAACGCATCTTCCTGAACCGCGCCCAGGCGCGGCCCGCCGCCGCTCGCGCCACCAACGCTTCCGACGCCGTTCCCGTCAACGCCCCGGCGATCGGTCCCGGCGCCACCCGGCTGCGCGGCGATGCCGGGTTCATCCTGCAATGACCGTCTCACCCATTCACGCGCGGAGCACCGCCATGCCGCAGAGACGCCCGCTTCCTCCCTGGCTACGCGCGCTCACGCTGGCCATCGGCCTCGCCACGCCGAGCGCCGGACTTGGCGGCTGCACGACCCCGCCGCCCTCCACCGTCGCGGAGAGGCACCCGACCCGCATCGATGTGGCGGCCGCCACCCTGCCGCTCGCCGTGAACCCCGCCAGCGGCGCGATCACGCCGGCCGAACGCGAGCGGACGGCGCGCGCCGTGGCGGCGCGGGCGGGCGACACGGCGCTGCATGCGTCGGTGGCCGGACAGCCGTTGTCCTCGCCGGCCCGCGCGGCGGTGACGGCCTTGCTGGGGGAGGCCGGGGTGGACGCCGACAACGTCGTCTTCTCGCCGGACGACACGCCGGGCACGACCCTGCTGCTGACCCGCTACGTCGCCCTGGCGCCGGACTGCGGCAAGTGGGGCGACATCGAGAAGGGCTGGTTCGAGAACACGCCCACGGGAATCCTCGGTTGCAGCACCCAGCGCAACCTGTCCCTGATGCTGGCCGATCCGCGCGATCTGCTGGAAGGCCGTGAAACCCGCCCGGCCGATGGCGCCCGCATGGCGGGGGCGGTTCAGCGTTACCGCACCGACCGGGTCAAGAAGTTGCCATCGGACAACGCCGCGACCAGCGTGCTGCTCGCCCCCGGTCTCGCCGCCTCCGCCCCGGCCACGCCATAGGAGCCGCCATGAGCCTGCTCGCCCCCCTGCTTGGCCCCCTGCTTGGCGACGACGCCATCCGAACCGACACGGCGCCCCGCCTGCTCGCTTATCTTCAGGACCAGGCCAGCGTGGCGCTGCTGCGGAGCGCCGCCCCGGCGGTTCTGCCCTGCGAGGTGCGAACCGGCGACATCCGCACCGCCATCTGCGATCTGGAACGCCAGCGGTCGCCCGAGGTTCTGCTGATCGATCTGTCGGGCGTGGCCGATCCACATGCGGCCATGGAGGAGCTGGCGCGGGTTTGCGAGCCGACGGTGCGCGTGGTCGCCGTTGGCGACAGCAACGACATCGCCCTTTACCGCGACCTGCGGCGCCAGGGCGTCACCGAATACCTGTTCAAACCACTGTCGCGCGACGTGGTCGAGCAGACGTTGCGCCATGCCTGCACCGGCATGACGGTAGACGACCAGCCGGGCCGGCTCGGCAAGCTCATCAGCGTCGTCGGCGCCCGTGGCGGCGTCGGAACCACCACCGTCGCCGTGCATCTCGGCGCGTGGCTGGCCGATTCCGCGCGGGGGCGGACAGCGCTGGTCGACCTCGACCTTCAAGGCGGCACCGTGGCGCTGGCGCTGAACCTGAAGCCGGAGCCGGCCCTGCGCGAGGCGGTGGAGATGCCGGAACGCGTGGACGATCTGTTCATGGAGCGGGCGATGGTCGCGGCGTCCGAGCGGCTCGCCGTGCTGGCGGCGGAAGAGCCGATGGAGGACAGCATCGACATGACCGCGCCCGCCGTGCTGTCGGTGCTGAACCGTTTGCAGACCCGGCACAATTACGTCGTCGTCGATGCCGGGCGCGCCCAGTCCCGCGCGGCCCGCGCGGTGGTCGCCGCCTCGTCGCTCGTCGTGCTGATCGGCGACGCCAGCGTTCCGGGCCTGCGCGATCTGGTCCGCCTGAAAGCCGCCCTCGCCGGCGGATCCCGGCTGACCACCGTCATCAACCGGCGCGGCTCGCCCGGCGAATTGCCGCAGGCCGACATCGCGCGCACGCTGGGGGGAATGCCTGATCACTGGATCCCCTATCGCCCGGTGCCGCTGGCGCTGGCCGCCGGCATCGGTGAATTGGCCTTCGGCCATTGCCGTCGCTTTCACGACGCGTTCGGCCAGCTCGGCGCCGACGTCGCCGGCCGCCCGGCCGCCGCCCGGGGGATGTTCCGCCGATGGCTGCGCCGATGACCCCGCTGTTCGGCCGCAAGGCGGCCCCGACCCCCGCCATCCCGGCCCCCGCCATTCCGGCGGCGACGGTGCCGGACATCCCGGCTCCGATGGCGGCGCCCCCTGCCGCGCCGGTCACACCGTTGCGCACGCTCAACCGGTCGATCAACGATGTCCGGGCGCAGGTGCTGGCGCGGATCGATCCGGCGACGGTCGCCGACATGCCGGCCGAGACGTTGCGCCCGCTGGTGGAACGGCTGATTGACGACATCGCCACCGCTGGACGCTGCCAGCTCAACAGCCGCGAACAGGCGATCCTGGCGACCGAGCTGGTTCACGACATGATCGGGCTTGGTCCGCTGGAGCCGCTGCTGGCCGATGAGTCGATCACCGACATCATGGTCAACGGCCCGTCGCGCACCTTCGCCGAGCGGGACGGCCGGCTGGTGGAGGTCCCCGTCCGCTTTCGCGACGGCAACCATCTGCTGAACGTCGCACAACGCATCGCCTCGGCGGTCGGGCGGCGGGTGGACGAGTCCAGTCCGATGGTCGACGCGCGTCTGGCCGACGGCAGCCGCGTCAACATCGTCGTGCCGCCGCTGGCGCTCGACGGCGCCTGCATCTCGATCCGCAAATTCGCCCGCCGCACCATCGGCTTCCGCGATCTGATCGAATACCGCAGCATGTCCGAGCCGCTGGCCCGCGCGCTGGAGATCATCGGCCGCTGCCGCCTGAACGTCATCATTTCCGGCGGCACCGGGTCGGGCAAGACGACGCTGTTGAACGCGATCTCGCGGATGATCGATCCTACCGAACGGCTGATCACCATCGAGGACGCCGCCGAACTGCAACTCCAGCAGCCCCACGTCGTCCGCCTGGAAACACGGCCGCCCAATCTGGAAGGCCAGGGGCAGATCACCCAGCGCGACCTTGTCCGCAACGCGCTGCGCATGCGCCCCGACCGCATCATCATCGGCGAGGTTCGCGGGTCGGAGGCGTTCGACATGCTTCAGGCGATGAACACCGGCCATGACGGCTCGATGTCGACCGTCCACGCCAACAACCCGCGCGATGGGCTGAGCCGCGTGGAGAACATGGTGCTGATGGCCGGCATGAGCCTGCCGAGCCGGGCGATCCGCCAGCAGATCGCCGGGGCGGTCCATGTGATCGTGCAGATCCAGCGCATGCGCGACGGCGTGCGCCGCGTCACCCACGTCACCGAGGTGGTGGGCATGGAAGGCGACGTGATCCTGACCCAGGACCTTTTCACCTTCGAGTTCAGGGGCGAGACCCGCGACGGGCTGATCGAGGGACGCTACGCCGCGACCGGCTTGCGGCCCCGCTTCATCGACCGCCTCGCCCATTTCGGGCAGGAGGCGGCCTGGACCGCCGCCACGCTCGGCCCATAGGGAGAGACGGAATGGACCGCATCGCCGCAATCCAGGGCGCCATCCTGCTTCTGGCCGCCCTTACCGTGATCGCCGCCGCCTCGACGATCCGCGAGCATGGGCGGGAAAGGGCGTTGAGGAATCGCCTGCTCGCCATCGCCCGGCTGAGGCATGGCGGGACGGGCGGGGATGGGGGAAAGGACGGCGAAACCGACATCACCGGCATCGGCCGGCTGACGCGGAGCGACCGCATCAAGGCGCTGATGTCGCGCTTCTACGCGCGGCGCCAGACGGTCTTCCTGCCGCCCGGCATCCGCTTGTGGCGCACGCTGGTCCATGGGGCGGCGGCGGCGGCCTTCGCCTGGTGGGCGACCGGGCCGGTCCTGGGCGAGGCGGGCGCGGCCCTGGTCTCGCTGGCCGCCCTGGTGGTGACGCCGCGGACGGTCTTCGCGGCGAGCCGGCGCAAGACGCTGGAAATGCTGCTGGACCAGTTGCCCGACGCCATCGGGCTGGTGGTGCGGGCAACCCGCGCCGGCATTCCGGTGTCGGAAAGCCTGCGCATGGTCAGCGTCGAATTGGGCGAGCCGATCGCCCCGCTGTTCCGCCGCATCGTCGACGAGACGGCGGTGGGCGTCGATCTGGAAACCGTGCTGGGTCGCGCCTCGGCCAATGTGCGGCTGCCGGAATTCCGTTTCTTCGTGGTGACCCTGACCCTGCAACGCGAAACCGGCGGCAATCTGACTGAACCGCTGGAGAATCTGGCCGACATGATCCGCCAGCGCCGCCGGGTCCGGCTGCGCACCCGCGCGCTGACGTCGGAGGCGCGCAGCTCCGCCGTGGTGCTGGCGGCGCTGCCGTTCCTTGCCGGCGGCGGCCTGTTCCTGCTGAACCCCGACTATGGCCGGCGCCTGATCGACGAGCCGAGCGGCAACATGATGCTGGCGATGGCCGGCGGCCTGCTGGTGGTCGGCATCGGCACCATGCAACTCCTGATCCGGCGGACGCTCTCATGATCGACGGCCTCATCCCACGCCCGGCGCTCCTGGCGTTCGGGGTTCTGATGATCCTCACCGGCGTCGCCGGCCTGCGGTCCTGCGGGATGCGCGACCGGCTGGCGGCCCGGCTGGCGGCTTTCACCGGCGGTTCCAAGGAGCCGGCGCGCGTGCCGGCCGATGGATCCGGCCGTGGCGGCCCGCTTCACCGCATCGGCGCCTGGCTCGCCGCGACCCCCCTGGTGGGCGCCGCCGAGCGCGAGCGGTTGCGGCGGGCGCTGGCGGCCGCCGGTTACACCCGCCCGGCGCATCTCCACATGCTGGTCGGGGCCAAGCTGCTGGGTATCGGTGCCGGGGCGACGCTGGCCGTGCTGGTCTGCGACGACATGCTGGCGGCGCTGGGGAGCGCGGGCCGGGGGGTGGAGGCGTTGGCCGGAGCATTGTTCGGCTGGCGGCTTCCCGACCTCGCGCTCCGCATTCTGCGCGGCCGCCGGATGGAGGAGGTGCGCAACGGCCTGCCCGACGCGCTCGACCTGCTGGTGATCTGCGGCGAGGCCGGACTGGGGCTGGAGGCGGCGGTGGACCGCGTCGCCCGCGAGATCGCTCCGGCCTATCCGGCCTTGGGCGGCGAGCTGTCGAACACGGCGGCGGAGATGCGCGTGCTTTCCGACCGGGGGGCGGCGCTGATGAACCTTGCCGGCCGCGTCGACGTCGAGGGGGTGCGCGGCATGGCGACCACGCTGATCCAGGCGATGCGCTACGGCACGCCGCTTGCCCAGGCGCTGCGCGTGCTGTCCGCCGAGATGCGGGCGCGGCGGCTCGCCCGGTTCGAGGAGAAGGCGGCGCGGCTGCCCGTTCTGCTGACGCTGCCGATGGTGGTCTTCATCCTGCCCTGCGTCTTCATCATCGTCGGCGGTCCGGCGATGCTCGATGTTTCGTCGGCCTTTTCCACTCAAGGAGGTCTGCCATGACCCGCTCGTTCTCCCATCTGTCCCGCGCCGTGGCGGCGCTTGCCCTCCTGATGCTCGGTGCCTGCGCGTCGATGCCGGGCTTCGGGCCGGGCGGGGCCGACACCGTCGCCAGCGGACGCTCGACGCTGGACGACAAGGCGCGCGTGCAGTTGCGCTTGGCGCGGGCAGCGCAGGAATCCGGGGACGGCGGGTCGGCGATCCGCTTGTACCGCGCCGTGCTGGATCAGGCGCCGGGTCACATCGGCGCACGGGTCGGGCTGGGCGAGGCACTGGACGAGGCGGGGGCGTCGCGCGACGCGGTGAGCGAGCTGCGCCGCGCCGTCGCCGCCACCCCCGACAACGCGGAGGCGCAGATGGCACTCGGCCGCGCGCTCGTCCACACCCACGCGCCGGAGGAGGCGCTCCAGCGGTTCGACGCCGTGCTGAAACGCGACGACGGCGACCTTCGGGCCTTGAGCAATCGCGGCGTCGCCCTGGACATGGCGGGGCGTCACACCGAGGCGCAGGCCGATTACCGCCGGGTGCTGGCGGCCGATCCGAACAATGTCGCGGCCTCGGTCAATCTCGGCCTGTCGCTGGCGCTGATGGGCAACGGCCGCGAGGCGGTGGCGATCCTGGAGGGGCTGGTCCGCAACGGCGTGGATTCCCCCCGCGTCCGGCAGAATCTGGCGCTGGCCTATGGCTTGAAGGGCGATGCGGAGGCGGCGGCGCGAACCGCCCATCTCGATCTCGACGACGCCGGGGTTCGCGCGAACCTCGCCTTTTACGACACGGTGCGCCCGATGGCGGCGCGGTGAGGCGGGCATGATGGCGATGCGAAACACGGCGCCGATGGCCGAACGCCGGGGAACCACCACGCTGGAGCTGGCGCTGATCGCGCCGGTGCTGATCGCGACGATGGTGGCGCTGGCCGAACTCAGCTACGCGATGACGGTGGACGGCCTGCTGAACCACGCCGCCCGCGTCGCCGCAAGATCCGGCTTCACCGGCGAGCTGGCGGCCGGCTTCACCGACCGCCGGGCGCAGGTGTGCGACGCGATCCGCCGCAACACGCTGGGCGTTCTCGACCAGAGGCGGCTCAGCATCGAGAGCCACGGCTACGACTCCTTTTCCGCCCTCGCCAGCGCCTCCGCCGCCACGCCGGCCCCGGCGCTGACCAGCCTGAACTGCGGCGGCACCGACTGGGACGCGGCGGCGACGCCGGCGGCGCTGGGGCGGAGCGCGCAGGTCGTGGTCTATATCGTCCGCTACACCCAACCGCTGCTGAGCGTGTTCGGGCGGACCGTTCTGGGACGCGCCGAACTCATCCATGAGGCCCGGCTTGCCGTGCGCAACGAGCCGTACATGACCACGGAGTGACCATGCCGATGTGCGTGTCCCGGAGGATGCGGCCTGACGGTGACCGTGCCGGCGGCCTCGGCGGCGACCGGCGGGGCATCGCCGCGCTCGAAATGGCGCTGATCGCACCGATCCTGCTGCTGCTGATCACGGCGACGGTCGATCTCGTCCGCTTCGCCAACACAGTGCTGACGCTGAACCGCGCGGCGGCCAATGTCAGCGACATCGCCACCCAGTTCGACACGTTGCGGGCCGGGATGACCGTGGTGAAGGGCAACGAGGTGGGGGTGCTGTTCCTGGCCGCCGCCGAAGTGGCGCGGCCGCTCGATCTCATGACCTCCGGCTCGGTCATCGTCACCTCGGTCGCCAACATGGGGGTCGGCTCCCGCGTGATGTGGCAACAGCGGGTCGGCACGGCGGCCAGCCAGGTCGGCGTCCCCGGCGGCATCCCCGCGCTGCCCGCCGGTTTCGTCCAGGATTCGGGCGACAACGCCATCTTCACCGAGATCGCCTTTCCCTTCACCCCCTACCTTCTCAGCGGGCCGTGGTTGGGCGCCGGCGGTGGGGTGACGGTGCTGTACGCCCGCGCGGTCTACCAACCGCGTCTCGGCACGCTGACCAGCCTGGAGACCGGGGCATGACCCGCCGTCCACGCTCGTTGCTGTCACTCGGCCGCGCGGGCAACGCGGCGCTGCTGTTCGCCGCCGCCGCCGTGCCGCTGATCGGCATGGTCGGGATCGCCGTCGATTACAGCCGCGCCTTTCTGCTGCGCTCGCGTCTGGCGACGGCCATCGATGCCGGCGCGCTGGCGGGCGGCAAGATCCTGACATCGACGGCGGCGGCCCGGCAGGATGTCGCCATGTATGTCACGGCCAACGTGCCGAGCGGCTATTTGGGCGCCACCATCGCCGCCCCCACGGTCGATATCGATCCGACCAACCAGCGCATCGCGGTGTCGATCAGCGCCACGCTGCCGACGACCTTCCTGCGGATTTTGAAGGTCGACAGCTTGCAGGTGACCGCCTCCAACGAAGTGCAGCGCGCCAACGCCGGGCTGGAACTGGCGCTGGTGCTGGACGTCACCGGGTCGATGGCGTCGAACGACCGGATCGTCCAGCTCCGCGCTTCGGCGACCGATCTCGTCAACATCCTGTTCGGTCCCGCCACCAAACCGCCTGGCAATCTTTGGGTGTCCATCGCGCCCTACGCCGCCGAGATCAACATCGGCCCCAGCCATACCGATTGGTTGGCGCCGGGCAGCTACACGGCGAGCAAATGGGCCTCCCAGGGATGGCGGGGCTGCGTGCTGGCCCGTATCCAGCCGGAGGATCAGACCGACACGCCGCCGGGCACGAAGCCTTTCAAACCCTTCTGGTATCCGAACGACCAATACACCAGCAACAACGACAATCCCTGGACCAGCACCAACATCACCGATAATGGAGCCTACAAACAGACCAACGACATGGCCGGCCCCAATCTGGGCTGCCCGCCGCCGATCATGCCGCTGAGCAACGACCGGCGGGCGCTCCTTAACAAGATCGCGGCGTTCAAGCCGGTCAACCGAGGCGGGACCTTGGCGAATCAGGGGTTGCAGGCGGGCTGGTTCACCCTGTCGCCCCGCTGGCGCGGTCTGTGGGGCATCGCGCCGACGCTGCCGCTCGACTACCACACGCCGGACATGACGAAGGCGGTCGTGCTGGTGACGGATGGCAACAACGAGTGGTTCAGCTACAAGCCGCAGGGTGACTACACCGGCTATCAGCGGATCGGCGACGGTCTGCTCGGCACCACCAGCCTGTCCCAGGCGACGACGGCGATCAACAACCGGATGCTGGTGTTGTGCACCAACATGAAGGCGGCCGGCATCGTCCTCTACACCATCACGCTGGGGGCCAGCGCCAACAGCGCGACGCGCACGCTGTACCAGCAATGCGCCTCGCCGGGACCGAACCATTATTTCGATTCGCCCAGCACCGCCGATCTTCAATCCATCTTCATGCAGATCGCCGGCCAACTCAGCAACCTGCGCATCATCAGGTAGGGTTCTGTTGGGTGTTGATGGGATGGACGTCCCCGGATCCTCGTGAGTGATCCCATTTGAGGAGAGCGCGACGGTTGTTCGTCAAACAACGCCGCAATTATCAACCAAACACGGTAAGGGACGGTTTTCATTTTGCGGATTTGCGGTTGAATCCCGTCTCGTAAACAGAGCCAGCGGTTGTCGGCACTATCGTAGCCTGCGTCGGCGTAGAGCCTGCCGATTCCAGTGCAGGCGACCTGGGCCAAGCGCAGCAAGTCCGGGAAGAGCTTGATGTCATGGACGTTGGCGGGCGAAGGGACGACCGCCAGCGGCAGGCCGTCGGTCGAGACCACGACGTGGTACCTGGTCCCGGACTTGCCGCGGTCGGTCGGGTTCGGGCCGGTCAACTCACCGCCTCGCTTGGTCCGCACCGAACAACTGTTGACCACGACATCCCAAGCGGCGGCGTCGGGACCGGAGCGCGCCATACGGACAAGGACGGCATGGACAAGGGCGGAGCAACGCCGTTGTGTCGCGTTGTTGCACGGATGGGCGCGTTGTCGTAGGCCGCGGCCTCGTTTCCGCCTGGATCGCCCGCCATGCCCTACAATCACCACCGCGCTCATGCTGCGCGCGGTGTTTCGTCTGGCGCTGCGCCAGACCGAAGGGCTCCTCGCCTCCATCCTCCATCTGCTCGGCCTGGATCTGCCGGTGCCGGACCACTCGACCCTCGCCCGCCGCGCCCGGACGGTGACGCTGGCGTCATTACCGCGGTCGGCCGGCGGGCCCCTCCACCTGCTGGTGGACAGCACCGGGCTGAAGCTGTGGGGGGCCGGGCGAATGGCTGATCGAGAAGCACGGCACCAAAAGGCGGCGCTCCTGGCGGGCGCTGCACATCGGCCTGGACGCCGCGAGCGGCCGGATTGTCGCGGCCACGCTGACGGACCGCGGTGTTGATGACGCCTCCCAAGTCGCCCCTTTGCTCGATCAGATCTCCCAGCCTGTGGCCTCGGTGACTGGGGATGGCGCGTATGACCGGACCGGGGTCTGCGCGTCGGTCCACGAACGCCATCCCGACGCCGCGGTGGTGGCCCCGCCCCGCCGCGACGCCGTGCTCAGCGACACCGCCACCACGTCACCGACCCAACGCGATCGCCACATCCAGACGATCACGGAGACGGGCCGGATGGCGTGGCAGCGGACCAGTGGCTACAACAAGCGGGCTGGCGTTGAGAGCCAAGTGGCGCGTTGGAAGGGCGTCCTCGGCGACACGCTGCGCTTCCACTCCGATCAGGCGCAAGCCACCGAGGTCATTGTTGGCGTCGCGGTCCTCAAACGCATGCTCGATCTTGGACGCCCGAACTCCGTCCGCGTCGCCTGAGCAACGACCGGCTGGGGCGATTTCTTACCATCATCACCTCCATGCAACAGCCCACTGCCCGCGCAGCAGGTCGATCACCGCCGCGGGAATGGTGAGCGCCAGGATCATCCCGGTGACTGCGGCGCCGGCACCGGGAACCAGCGTATGGGCGTAGCGCCGCACCGCGAGAACCAGGCTGGCCGAGAGGAAGAGGCGCCATGCGTGACTGTCGAGCAGTTGGGGGAGCAGGGCGAACGGCCCATACACCAGGGTGCCCGTGGGGAAATACAGGAAGCCATGCAGCCCGGGCGCGTAAAGCGGGGATGCCGTTGCCCAGGCTTCGGCTGCCTGCCGATAGATCCAGGAGATGCAGCGGTGTGGCTGAATGACCGCGATGATCGAGATCGCCACGGTCATCGTCACCCACAGCCAGAGCCAGAGCCAGAGCCAGAGCCAGAGCCAGAGCCCGAGCCCGAGCCCGAGGCGGGGCGTGGTGCGAGCGGCTGCGACGGGCGGGTCCAGGGTATCGATATCGGTGTCGGTATCGGACAAGTGAGCTGGCCCCCACGGGCTGGACGGCGGAATAGCGTTCGTTGGCTCTGACCGATGGTCGGTTGGTTGTTTTCTATGCGGCGACGGCCGCGGGTGCCGGGGCGAGCCCCGGCACCCGCGGCGCGGAAAAAATTTCGTCGGGGGTTTGGTACCCGAGCGCCTGATGGGGGCGCAACCGGTTGTAGCTGTCGATCCAGCGGCCGATGCCCTGACGGGCTTCGGTGCCCGTGGCGTAGGCGCGCAGATAGACGTCCTCGTATTTCAGGCTGCGCCACAGGCGCTCGATGAAGATGTTGTCCATGCAGCGCCCCTTGCCGTCCATGCTGATGCGGATCCCGGCGGCCTCCAGCACGCCGGTAAAGGCGGAACCGGTGAACTGGGCGCCCTGATCGGTGTTGAAGATGTCCGGCGTCCCGAACCGGGTGATCGCCTCCTCCAGCGCCGCGACGCAGAAATCGGCGTGCATGGTGTTGGACAGCCGCCACGCCAGCACCTTACGGCTGTGCCAGTCCATCACCGCCACCAGGTACAAAAAGCCCTTGGGCATCGGGATGTAGGTGATGTCGGCCGTCCACACCTGGTTGGGCCGGTCGATGACGAGATGGCGCAGCAAATACGGCCACACCCGGTGCTCGGGAGCCGGCTTGCTGGTGTTCGGCTTTTGCCAGATCGCCGCCAGCCCCATCTCCCGCATCAGGCGGCGGACCCGCTTGCGGTTGATGCTCTGCCCCTGGCGCCGCAGCCACGCCGTCATCTTGCGCGAGCCGTAATAGGGCGTCTCCAGGAACTGCCGGTCGATCAGCGCCTTGATGGCCAGATCCTCGCTGTTGTCGTTGACCGGCTTGTAATACAAGGTGGAGCGGCTTAGCCCCAACAGCCCGCATTGCCGCGTCACCGACAGCGTCTGGTGCGTCGGGTCGATCATCGTCTTCTTCTCCGCCCGGCTCAACGACCGAGCTTGCGCGACAAAAAATCGTTTTCGACCTTCAACTGACCGATTTGCTTGTACAACTCGTCGGTCACCGCTTCCGTCGCCTTCTCGGCCCGGCCGCCGCCCTTCTCAAAAACGCCGCATGCGCCGTCCACAAGCTGGCGCTTCCATTCGTTCACCAACGTCTGGTGAATCCCGTACTTGGCGGAAATCTCCGCAACCGTCGTTTCCCCTTGCAGCGCTTCCAGCGCCACCTTCGCCTTGAACGCCGCTCCATGATTGCGGCGCGTGCCCTTGCTCATCTCGTCCGGTCCTTCTCGCGTCGGCGACATCAGAACCAGAGCCAACGGACTTGTCCAGGATACGGGGACCAGCTCAAAGCACAAGGGCAGCTGTAAAGGCTGTAGCGTGGCAAACCGTTTCAGCATGATGGTCGTCGAGGCTTCCCGGCCGGGAAGAGGCTTTGCCCCACCCCGCGCATCGGGCGGAACCGAAGCCAAGATCCCGGGCGTTCGATTTGTGATGGGTGGTCGTGTGCGGTTGCGCCGCGGGAATCAGGCCGCGGACGGTTCCATTGCGCTTGCCAGGATGAAGACGCCCAGGGCAATGACGGCGATGCCGAGCAGCGCCGACGGGGCCAGGGCTTCGCCGAACAGCCACCAGCCGCCGATGGCGGCGCCGGCCATGCCGAACCCTGCCCAGACCGAATAGACGAGCGAGATGGGAAAACGCTGGAGGGACACGGACAACAGCCAGAAGGACAGGGCATAGCCGATGGCGACGATCACCATCGGGCCGATCCGCGTCATCCCCTCCGCGGCTTTCAGCGCGATCGTTGCGGTGATTTCCGCCAGGATCGCGAGGCCGAGAAGCCCATAGGCGCCGGCCGCGGTCATGCCGCCACCGAATTCGGCTGAACCGCATTCTCCTGAACCGCGGGGGCTTCGTCGAACATGCCGAGATCGTCGGCGAACTGGTCGAGAATCGAGAGGTTGGCAGGGGCCGACAGGCAGGCGGGCAGATAGTCCGAAAGCGTCGGTGGCAGGGAAAAGCTCTCCGCGGTCAGCCGCTCGTTGGCGAAGACGACGCCGAGCGTGCTGAACTGGTAATAGGCGCGCATCGCCCGCAGCATCGCCAGCTTGATCGGCTGGTCGAGGCCGAAGACCGCCTGGAAACGCGCCCGCAGCGTCTTCCAATCGCCATCGTCGAACCGGCTGTAGCAACGGGGACCGCCCTGAGGGTCGCACCGCTCGAACGCGGCGGCCAGACTGTTCCAGGTCGTGCGTTTCGCCTCGCCGGCCGAAAGATGATAGACGTCATGGGCCAGCGTCGGCTTGGCCAGAAGCCCGACCAGGACCTCGGCGGTCCAATCGACCGGAACCACGTCGATGCCGCCCGCCAGCTCGCCCGTCACCAGACGCAGCCGGTCGCCGGCACGGAACATCCAGAAGATGCTGCTGCTGGGGATGCAGCCGAGCGTCCGGTGCCCGGTGACGATCGACGGGCGCACCATCACGACGGGCAGGTCGGCAAACTCCTGCCGGAGCATCGCCTCGGCGGCGACCTTGGTGCGGGTATAGGGAACGAGATGCTGGGCCGCTTCGGCCGGCGCGTCGGATTCCGTGACCACGGGCGGCGGGTTTCCCCCGCAGATCATCGCGGTTCCGCCATAGAGGAAGCGCTGCAGATGCGGCATGCGCCGCGCCCGCATGGCGAGTGCCCGAGTGCCCTCGACATTGATCAGATGGCAAAGCTCCTGCGCACGGAAGGAGGTGTCGGCGGCGAGATGCAGGATGTGGGTCACGGCATCCAAAAGCCCGTCTTCGAGGCTTGCCGGATCGGTGATGTCGCCGACGACGATCTCGACCCGCCGAATGGCCTTGCGGGCAGCATCGGCACCCATGAAGCGGGTCAGATTCTCAAGAAGCCGGTTGCGGGCCTGCGGCTCCTCCTTGCCCCGCACAAGACAGACCCAATGCCAATCCGGACCGTGAGAGAGACCGTGAGCGAGAACGGCGCCGCCGATGAAGCCCGTCGCGCCGGTCAAAAGAACAGTTGTCATCTGTATCGAGCCCTTGAGGGTAAGGTGGCCGCACGCATCGCATCGCGGCGACGACGGCTTGCCGATCAACCTTCCACCGCTGTGTGCAGATTTCGTGGAGCTTCCATCAAGGCCGGGTCGGCCTGCCGGTTTCACCCCGCGGTTCCGCGTCTCTGCACAATCTCGACAATCGATGGATGGTTCCTCCACGACCGGATGGCACTTGGTTCGGGCACATTGCCCGGGGACATTCGATGGTTTCGCTTGCTCGACAAAATCTTGTGCATGAATGGAGGCGGTTCGCCGCGGCGATCCTGACGCTGGCCTTCTCCGGTCTGTTGATTCTGGTCCAGGTTGGCTTGCTGCTGGGCCAGCTCGACGCCTTCACCCTCCCGCTCACGCGGTCCAAGGCCGATTTGTGGATCACCGCCCCGAACATTCAGAGTTGGGACCAGTCGACCGTCGTTCCGGCCCGTGTCGAAGGTCTGTTCTGGTCGCACCCCGCCGTTCTGGATGTTCACGAGATGAGCCTCGGATACACGGACTGGCGGACCGGGGATGGCGCGCGGCAGAACGTCATGATCGTCGGCGTCAACATGCGGCCGGGCGCGCTCAGCGGGCTTGACGGCATGACGGAGGACACGCTGGCGGTCCTGTCGAATCCCGAGACGGTGCTGGTGGACCAGGCCGACGCGGGCAAGCTGGGGGCGACCATCGGCGGAACCGCGGAGATCGCCGGAAAGCGCGTGACGGTCGGCGGTTTCGTTCGCGGCTTCCGCAGCAACCTCATGCCTCTTGTCTTCACCTCGGCCGAGTCCCTCCGGCGGATCAACGCGGACTGGACCAGCAGCGGGCCGCCGTATTTCCTGCTGAAGCTCGATCCCCGCTTCGATGTCGAACAGGTTCGGCGCGAGTTGGAAGCCGCCGGTGGGGGACAGGCCTATGACGTCGCGACACCGGAGGAGTTGACCGCGAAGTCCGCTCTGTTCTGGCTGGAGGAATCCGGCGCAGGCACCTCGTTCGGCTTTTCCATGCTGCTGGCGCTTCTGGTCGGCGTCGGCGTGACGGGCCAGACCCTGCGCGGCGCGGTGATCGCCTCGCTGAAGGAATATGCGACGCTGCGCGCCCTCGGCGTCACGGTCGGCCAGCTGCGCGCCATCGTTCTCGAACAATCCCTGTGGGTCGCTCTTGTCGGCAACCTCCTGATGTTCGTCATCGCCGGCCTCCTCGGCGGGCTGGCCTGGTTCATGGGGATCCCGCTGGTGCTGACCTGGTGGCTCGGCGGCATCACCACCCTGTTCGTCACCGCCATCGCCTGTCTGTCGGGACTGGTCGCCCTGTCGGTGCTGTACCGCAGCGAACCGGCCGACCTGCTGCGATAGGAGAACAACGATGCTCGTTTCCTCGGACACGCCGGCGCTCTCCGCCCGGAACATTCATAAATCGTACCGAAACGGCGACAGCTCGATGGAAATCCTGAAGGGGATAGACCTGACGGCACAGTGCGGCGAACTGACCCTGCTGATGGGACCGTCCGGCTCCGGCAAATCCACGCTGATGGCCGTGCTGGCCGGCCTGTCGTGTCCCGACCGCGGCACGGTCAGCATTCTGGGCCAACCGATCGGCGATCTCGGCGAGGCCGACCTGACTGCCGTGCGCCTGCGGCATTGCGGCTTCATCTTCCAGAGTCCCAACCTCTTCGGCGCTCTCAGCGCCCTGGATCAGGTGCGGCTGGTTCTTCAGCTGACCGGCGCCCCGGCGGCGGACATCGACAGCCGCGCGTGGGAGAGCCTGAAGGAGGTCGGGTTGAGCGACCGTGCCCATCTCAAGCCATCGGCCATGTCCGGCGGCGAGAAGCAGCGGGTGGCCATCGCCCGTGCCCTGGTCAAGCAGCCGACCCTGCTGTTCGCCGATGAACCGACCTCCGCCCTGGATCGCACCAACGGCGATCTGGTGATCCGCATCCTGCGCAGGATTGCCCACAGCAATGGGGCGGCGGTCCTGTGTGTGACCCACGACAGCCGCCTGATCGGCCACGCCGACCGGATCGTCACCATCGATGACGGGCGGATCGTCAGCGACGAACGGCCCGACACCCATGACACCTTCCATCAACGGGACATTGAAAATGCCGCGTCCTAAGCGCCTGATGCTGAGCGGATTGGCGGTGATCGCCATTGGATCCTGCATCGGGCTGGCCGTCTCCACCGGAATGACGGATGAGCTGTCCGGCGCCGGTTCGGGAAACCAGGAGATTCTGTCGGTGGAGGCGCCGGTCGCTGCGGCCGGGCGCGGCCGGATCGACGTCGAAGGCGGCATGATCCAGATCGCCGCCCAGCGGGACGGCGTGATCTCGGCGATCTTCGTGTCGGAAGGCGCCGATGTGCGCGCCGGCGATCTGCTGGCGCGGCAGGACGACCGGGCGGCCCGCGCCGCGCTGGACGAAGCCCGTGCCGCACTGGCCGAAACGCAGGCCCGCGGCGCCGTTCTGCGGGTCCGTGCCGCCGCCGCCCGCCGTGAACACAACCGGCTCGACCGCCTGCGCCGGGACGGGGCCGAAGCGGTCAAGCTGGTCGACGAGGCTCAAAGCCGCCTGGAGGAGACCGAGGCGGACCTGAAGGCCCACGACGCGGCAATCCGCCTCGCCCAGGCGCGTCTGGCGACCGCCGAGATGGAGATCGCCCAGCGCGAGATCCGGGCGCCGGTCGATGGACGGATCGTCAGGCTTCAGGCCCGGCCGGGCAGCGGCGCGTCGACCCTCAGCGTCTCCACCCTGTTCACCCTGGTGCCCAACGAACGCTTCATCTTCCGCGTCGATGTCGAAGAGCGGCTGATGCGGCAGGTCCATCCCGGCCAGCCGGTGACGGTCACGCTGGACAGCACGCCCGAGCCGTTGTCCGGCGAGGTTCTGCGCATCGGCGAGATCCTCGGGCAGCGGAAGATCGACCCGAGCGATGCCACGCAGCGCGTCGACGAACGTGTGGTGGAGGTGGTGGTCGCCCTGTCGCCCCGCACCGGCCAACGCTTCCTGATCGGACAGCGCGGACTTGCGAAGTTCCTCACCGCCCGCCCACTCCCCGGCGATGCATCGCCGGAGACGCTGGCGCCCCAGGTCCCGAAGGAGTCCCGGGGATGACCGCCCGGTCGAAAACGCACCGCCGGACGGCGATCCTCGCTGCCGTCTGCGGTATCGCCCTGCTGACGGGGTGTTCGCTGGCCCCCCTCTATGAGCGGCCCACCGCGCCGATTCCCACCAGCTATCCGGTCAGCACCGCATCGCTGCCCAATCAGCCGGCACCGGGGAACGAGGCGGCATCCGCCATCCGCAGCACGGCCTGGTGCACGCAATTCCCCGATCCCGTGCTGCGCCGCCTTGTCGCGGCGGCGCTGGAGCACAACCGCGATCTGAAGCTGGTGGCGGCCCGGGTCGAGGAGGCGCGTGCCCTGCACGGAGTGCAGTCGGCGTCCCGCCTTCCCACCGTCGCCCTCGAAGGCACGACCACCCATCCGGCAAAAAACAACGAGTCCGCCCATCAGGCGGGAGTCACCCTGTCGGCTTACGAACTGGATTTCTTCGGCAAGGCCAAGAGCCTGTCCGATGCGGCCCTGCACGAGTATCTGGCGACGGAACAGGCGCAGAGGGCGGCGAGGATCAGCGTGGTCGCCGAGGTGATGAGGAGCTATGTGCTGGAGCGCGCGGCGGCGTCCCGTGTGGCCCTCGCGCGGCGCACCATCGCCTCGCGGAGGGCAGCCGTCGCGTTGCTGACGCGGCGCGTCGCGGCCGGTGTTTCCTCGCCTCTGGAACTGGAGCAGACCAGATCGCTGCTCGGTTCGGCCGATACCGACCTGATCGAGCAGCAGCTGGTTCATGCGCGCGCCGGACATACCCTGGCCCTGCTGACCGGGTACAGCGATGCGGAGATCACCAAGGACGCGCCGCCGTTCACCTCCCCCGCCTTCGGCGCGGGATGGGGGGTGACGCAGGCCGGTCTGCCTTCCGAACTGCTGACGGCGCGTGCCGACATCGTCGCGGCGGAACAGCGGCTACAGGCGGCCAACGCGCAGATCGGCGCCGCCCGCGCCGCCTTCTTTCCCTCGATCCGGCTGACGGCAATGGGAGGCGTTGCCTCCGGTGAACTGGGCAAGCTCTTCACCCCCGGCAGCGGTGCGTTGCAGTTCGTTCCGCAGGTGAGCCTGCCGATCTTCGACGGCGGGCGGAACCAAGCCAATCTGGATCTGGCGCGGGCACGCGAAAACTCGGCCGTCATCGAGTATGAACGGACCATTCAAACGGCCTTCCGCGAAGTGTCGGACGCGCTGGCCGGCCAGGCGTTCATGGATCGCGAAGTGTCGGCCCGGCGTGCGTTGCATGAGCTGGAGGCACGGCGTCGGACCATGACGATGAACCGGTATCTGGCCGGTACGGTCGGCTACCTGGAGGTTCTGGATGTCGAACGCAGCCTGTTCGCCGCCGACCAGGCGCTGCTGGACGCCAGACGGACACGGTTGGAAAACGCCGCCGCGCTCTATCGCGCTCTGGGCGGCTGCCCTGTGGTATCCCGATAAGTCCGGTCCGTCATTCTGCGGATGGCGAGACAGCCTCTGCAAGTTCTCCACGGAACGTCCATAAAGCGGCGCTACCATGAGCCTCGTGGCCAAAATCTGGAGTGGGAAATGAGTGTGCTGGTGTTGGTTGTGGAGGATGAGCCCGACGTCGCACGGATCATCACGGGGTATCTCGACCGTGAGGGGCTGCGGACGGTCCGTGCGGAGAACGGGCAGATCGCCCTCGATCTGCATCATCAGCTGCAGCCCGACATCGTGCTCCTCGACGTCAAGATCCCCAAGCTCGACGGCTACGAAGTTCTGGCGGCGATTCGACGTCGCGGCGATACCCCTGTCATCATGGTCACGGCGCTCGACGAGGATCTCGACAAGCTTCAGGCTTTGCGGATCGGTGCCGACGACTACATCGTCAAGCCGTTCAACCCGCTGGAGGTGGTTGCCAGGGTCAAGGCGGTCCTGCGTCGCGCGATGGGCCGGAGCGACATCGCGGTCCTGCGGGTCGGTCCGCTGGAAATCGACCTGACGGCCCATGCCGTCGCCGTCGAAGGTGACGACAGCCGGGTCCGCATCGACCTCACGGCGACCGAGTTCCGCATCCTGTCGCATATGGCGCGGCAGCCCACGCGCGTTTTCAGCCGCGCCGACCTGATAGACGCCTGCCTGCCGGAAGGCAACACGCTGGAACGGACGATCGATACACATGCCAGCAACATCCGGCGCAAGCTGCACGCGGCCGGAACCGACGATTTCTTCGAAAGCATCAGGGGCGTCGGCTATCGGCTGTCGACCATTCCATGAGGTCGGCCAAGTCATTGAACCGGCAGCTGGTTGCGTCCATGGCGGGCGTGACCGGGCTGGCGCTCATCATCATGTGCGCCGGGTCCATCCTGTTCTACGAGTTCATCTATTTCCGGTTCTGGGCACCCGAGGGGTTGGAGGGCATTTCCGAGCCGGACAGCATCTGGCCGACGACGCCGGAGTGGACCGCCTACCTCGTGCTGTGGGCTATCGGAATGGGAGGGGCGATCATCGCGGCGATTCGCTTCGCCCGCCGGCTCATCCAGCCGCTGGAGGCGGTCGCGACAGCGGCGCGGCGGGTTGCCGCCGGCGATCTGAGTGCGCGTGCCGCGCCGACGAAAGCGTCCTTCGCCGAAACCCGCCAGCTGATCGAGGATTTCAACCACATGGCCGGGCAGCTGGACCGGGCGGAAACGGAAATGCGGGCGTGGCATGCCGCGATCGCTCACGAGTTGCGCACGCCTTTGACCATTCTGCGCGGCCAGATCCAAGGGTACGTCGATGGCGTCTTCATCCCCGACACACCGTCGCTTCAGGGGCTCCTTGTCCAGGTCGAAGGGTTGAGCCGGATCGTCGACGATCTGAAGGTCCTGACCCTGGCGCAGAACGGCCGCCTTGAGCTGAGGCTGGAGACCATCGACCTTGCCCAGGAAGTCGCCTCGGTGGTGGCCGTCACCACGCCCATGTTGCGAATGGCCGGCGTGTCGGTCCATGTCGATCTGGGATCGGTGGTGATCCGCGGCGATGGCGCCCGCATCCGTCAGACCCTGACAGCCCTGCTCGACAACGTCCGGCGCTACGCCGCCCCTTGCGAGGTTCGCATCGAAACCCGTGTGACGCGCGACCATGCCATTCTGCGGGTCTGCGATCACGGCCCCGGCTTGCCGAAGGGGACGGAGACTCAGGTCTTCGACGCCTTCTGGCGGAGCGACGCGTCCCGTTCGCGGGAGAGCGGCGGCAGTGGTCTGGGGTTGGCGGTGGTGCAGGCCATCGCGCAGGCCCATGGCGGCGTCGCGGTCGCCATGGCGTCGGAGCCCCAGGGCGTGACGTTCGAAATCCGCTTGCCAAAGCTCTGACCATAAATCCCCAAGCATGCTGCCCGGCCATCGGCAGGTCCGATGTCGGATGACCTGCCTGCGCCCGTGCGCACCGCCTTGAGGTCAAGCACTCGCGGTCTGAGAAGACGTTGCGATGGCGCTCCTCTTTGCAGCGGCCGTCGTCGTTCAGCTCAGCACCAAGCTGGGCTGTTGCATGGAGGTGATGATGGCAAGAAATCGCCCCAGCCGGTCGTTGCTCAGGCGACGCGGACGGAGTTCGGGCGTCCAAGATCGAGCATGCGTTTGAGGACCGCGACGCCAACAATGACCTCGGTGGCTTGCGCCTGATCGGAGTGGAAGCGCAGCGTGTCGCCGAGGACGCCCTTCCAACGCGCCACTTGGCTCTCAACGCCAGCCCGCTTGTTGTAGCCACTGGTCCGCTGCCACGCCATCCGGCCCGTCTCCGTGATCGTCTGGATGTGGCGATCGCGTTGGGTCGGTGACGTGGTGGCGGTGTCGCTGAGCACGGCGTCGCGGCGGGGCGGGGCCACCACCGCGGCGTCGGGATGGCGTTCGTGGACCGACGCGCAGACCCCGGTCCGGTCATACGCGCCATCCCCAGTCACCGAGGCCACAGGCTGGGAGATCTGATCGAGCAAAGGGGCGACTTGGGAGGCGTCATCAACACCGCGGTCCGTCAGCGTGGCCGCGACAATCCGGCCGCTCGCGGCGTCCAGGCCGATGTGCAGCGCCCGCCAGGAGCGCCGCCTTTTGGTGCCGTGCTTCTCGATCAGCCATTCGCCCGGCCCCCCACAGCTTCAGCCCGGTGCTGTCCACCAGCAGGTGGAGGGGCCCGCCGGCCGACCGCGGTAATGACGCCAGCGTCACCGTCCGGGCGCGGCGGGCGAGGGTCGAGTGGTCCGGCACCGGCAGATCCAGGCCGAGCAGATGGAGGATGGAGGCGAGGAGCCCTTCGGTCTGGCGCAGCGCCAGACGAAACACCGCGCGCAGCATGAGCGCGGTGGTGATTGCCAGGTCCGAGTAGCTCGGCTGCCCGCCCGGCGTAGTCCGCAGCGCCGCCTTCCACTGCTCGATCGCCTCCTCGCTGACCCAGACCGTGAGGCTGCCGCGCTGACGCAAGGCGGCGTCGTACCGCGCCCAATTCGTCACTTTGCGCTTCGGCCGCGGAATGTGATGGCGACGAACGGCATTGGCTTTGTAGGGCATGGCGGGCGATCCAGGCGGAAACGAGGCCGAGGCCTACGACAACGCGCCCATCCGTGCAACAACGCGCCCCGGACGCTGAAATAGTCGAAACGCGGCGAGATCGGCGAGGTCGAGGCGAAGACGCCCGGCATGTATTGGAGCGCCTGCGTCGTCGTCTGGACGTTGCGGCCCTCCATCTCCTGCCGGCCGACGACGCCGACCGACTGCGGTGTCTCGAGAATGGTCGCGCCCGTCACGACCACCGGGTCGAGTGCGATGCCGCCGGAAACGGTGCCGCCGGACGCCGTCACGTCGTCATCGGCAAGGGCCGGCACCGCCCCCCCACATCGACGTGGCCCCCACCCCGAGACCGCCCAACCCGACGGCGAGCGCACCGGCTGCGACGCTGCGCAGCAGCCGTCCATGATCCTTCCCAGTCACCCCGAGACTCCTTATTGCGAATCAATCTCAATCTGCACTCTGAGTCGCACGCGGGGGCGGCAAGGGGCAATCGGGCAGGCTTTCGCTGAAGCGACTGCTTCTTTCGGAAAACCCCTGCCCGATTGCGACGGCGTCGGCCATCGGCCTCCGCCGTTGGAGGGCCACGTCGGCTCAGGCGAACCGACTGAACGTCTTAAGTCGATTTAAGCACGCGCAGGATGCAAAGGCCCGCAGTGCCTTCAGCCTCGCCGGGAGGCCGCGCCCAGCAGGGTGACCCGGCGGCGGCGCACCTCGACGCTCTGGCCCGGGGTGATCGGCAGGAACTCCTTCGGGCGCTCGTCGCTGCCGACGATCGCCCTGTAGGTGGCGGCGTTCGCCTCCCGCACGTCGTTGCCGCGGCGCACCTGATCCAGGAACTTGCCGCTTGGCATCATGACATACTCGATGTCGTTGATGCGCCGGCCGTCCTTCGACACCACCTTCTCGACACGGTCGAGGATGCCTTCCTCCACCAGGGAATCGACGGCCAGCGTCACCGTGCGCAGGGTGTCGCGCCGCCGGCTCCACTCGTTCATGCCGCTGTTGTTGATGATGTCGTCGGCCGACAAGGTCATCGGCGGCACGTCATGCGCCCCGTCGGGCGTGCGCGTCAGATCGAGGTCGCCGTATTCGATGGACAGTCGGTTGTAGAGCCAGCGCGCCACCGGGCTCTTCAGCCGCATGATCCACTGGTAGGAGATCGGCTTGAATTCCAGGTTGCGGATGGCCGAAGCCACCAGCGCGTTGAACTCCAGATAGGTGTCGTCCTCGTCACCTTCTCCGCCTTCGCCGGTGCGCGGCCGGATGTAGAGGGTCGGGAAGACCGAGGACTCCAGCACGGGCCGCGCCGATTTGCGGCCGTTCTCCGGCACCTTGCTGATGATCATGCGCGTGCGGGCCAGGATCTCCAGCGCCTCGCGGATCTCGGCGGTGTCCATCGTGCGGTTCACCGCACGCAGCTCCCGCCGGATCTCGTACAGCGAGAAATGGACGCGCACGCGGTCCTGCTTGTCCCCCATCAGCGACAGGCGCGAGCGGTCCATCGCCAGCCGGCGGACGACCTGCTCGACGATCTGCTCGCGCTCCGACGGGAACACCTCATACTCGACCATGCGCTTGTCGGCAGGGTCGTCGCCCGGTGCCGGCTTGGCCGGGCGGTAGATGCGGGCAGGCTGCAGCGTCAGAGTGAAGAGGGAGTCCTTGAAGGGAAACTCCTTGTGGACCGACTGGACGAACGCGTTGGCGGCCGGCAGCTCCGGCTCGGTCCCCCGGCCTTTCGACACGAAGACGAAGCGCGGCGCCGTGTCGTAAAGCGCGATCATATGGGACTGACTGCGGTCCTCCATCTCGAACAGCGTCAGCTGGACCGCATTCGCCTTGCTCATGGCTCATCCCTCCTCAGCCGACCGCCACGATAGGAGCGCGTGGCGGGCTGGCGCAACCGGTGGCGCGGACCGGGCACCGCCGCCTGTGTCCCATTTGGCCGCGGCTGTGTAGGAAATGCCCGCGCCTGTGTCCCGATTGCCCGCGCTTCGATCATGCCGCTGGCGGAGAGGGGGCGTCGGAGCGGCCATAGGCGCCCAACCGGCGCGAATCGGGGCCGCTGCGGCAAAGTGCGAGCATTCGGGACACAGACTCGGGAGCCGGCAGGGTGGTGCGGGGCGGCGCCGAAGCGCGGGCAAATGGGACAGCCCTTCGCCCCACCTCCCGCAACCGCGAGCATTCGGGACACAGCCATCCGCGGCAGGCCCATGGGCGTCGGACGAAACGCGGGCAAATGGGACAGCTTCGGTCACTGGAGACGGATGTGGCCACCGCGGCGGCGACAATCCGTCCTCCGAACCGCGGGCGACCGCCCCAAACGCGAGCAAACGGGACAGGGCTCCCGGAACGCCGGCGGCCTCTCCCCGCTCCAAGCGCGGGCAAACGGGATCGAATCCGATTCGCGGTGCCGGCGCGGGCAAAGAGGACACATCCGCGACCAGGACCGACACAGGCGCGGGCCGATGGGACACAGGCGCGGGTGAAGGGGACACAAGCGACTCGGTCCCCTTTGCCCGCGATTCGACGGGGGCGGCAGTCGGCGGAATCCTTCGCGCAAGTCCAAGCCGCCCCTTGCCGGCCATACGAGATTCCCGGAGCGTCCCATGCAGTCCCCCAAGCCATTTTCATCGCCACCGCCCGCCACCGCCAATCCCCCCGATGCCCGCACTCCCGATACCCGTCGCTGGGGCCGGATCCCCGCCTGGTGGCTCGACCAACCCGGCCTGGACGCCGACGGGTTCGCCGTGCTGGCGGCGCTCGCCACCTTCGCCGACGAGGACGGATTGTGCTGGCCGTCGCAATCGACGCTGGCCGCCAAGCTGAAGCGGTCGCGCCCCACCATCAACCGCATCATCCAGGGGCTGGGCGACCTCGGGCTGATCAGGGTCGAGCACCGCCGCGGCCGTGATGGCGCCCGCCTGTCCTGCCTCTACCGCCTGCGCTTCACTCCCCTCGACGAGGAGGGCACCCAGGCAGTCGCCACCACCGCAGTCACGGCGACCCCACGCCCTGTTCCCGCCGCCGACAGGGATGACTCGCAGACGCACACCCCCTGTCCGCCTCCGAGTCAGGAACAGGTCCATTTCAAACAGATTCCAGACTCGCTCGCCAAAGGCGGGCGCAAGGCGGCACGGGAGGTGCCCGCGGATTGGATGCCCAACGCCGACGACCTCGCCTGGGCCGCGGCGTGCCATGCCGGCATCGACCTCGGCCGCCATGTCGAGGGGTTCATCCTGCGCTGCCAGGCGCATGGCTACCGCTACCGCGACATCTCCGCCGCATGGCGGGCCTGGCTGTCGCAGGACGCGGCGGCCGGCAAGGCACCCGTCGACCGCAACCGTCAGTCCGCGGCCCTTGCTCCAGTTGCTAGCCGTCAGGAAGCCCCTCGCTTCGCCCGTCAGGCCATGCCGTCCGGTGCCTGTGCGACCGAACTGCGCCTGGGAGCCTGGGCCGCCGCCGCCGCCGAACTGCGCCATCGCGCCGCTGCTCGTGTCGATGCTCGCGCCGACGCGGCGCCGTCCTGGTCGTGAGGGCTCCGCAATGACCGCCAAGGCGACCGTGACCCCGCTGCCGCGTTCCCGCATCGCCGCCTTCGATCCCGGACTGCCGGCGACCGAACGGCAGGCTCACCTTGTGGCCATCCTGCCGCCGGCTTTACAGGACCTCCTGGCCCGCGGACGCACCGAACGGCGCCCGCGCTTCGGCGAGGACGGCTTCGACGGCATGATCGAGCTGTGGACGCCGCCGGACGGCGTCACGGCTGCCCAGGCTGCCCAGGCCCGTCAGGCGCTGGAGGAGTTTTCCGCCACCGTGCTGGCCCCGGTCGACGGCGACCATCTGCTGGGCCGGGTGCTGACCCTGCTGAGCCATTTCCCGGCCAAGGGGCTGACCGCCGAGGTCGAACGGATGATGGCGCTGGATTGGGCCGAGGATCTGGGCGAATACCCGGCCTGGACGGTGGATGCCGCCGCGCGCCTCTGGCGCCGGACCCGGAAATGGCGCCCGTCCATCGCCGAGATGCGCGCCCTGTGCGAGGAGATCTGCGCCCCTGAACGCGCGCTGGCCGACCGCCTGCAAGCGCTTGCAGCCGCCGCGCCGCGGCCGGACATGCGCCCAGGAAACATGCGCCCAGGAACTCTGCGGGCGATGACGTCCGGTGCGCTGCGCCGGATGGGATGACCGCGATGCCGTTACGTGCAGCCGCGCAGATCGCCGACCGTCCGGCAGCCAAGCAGGGCCATGGTCCGGTCCAGCTCGTCGCGCAGGATCGCCAGAGCATGCTCGGCCCCCGGCTGGCCGCCCGCCGCAAGGCCGAACAGCGGGGCGCGGCCGAGCAGCACCGCCGACGCCCCGGCGGCCAGCAGCTTGGCGGCGTCGCTGCCGCGGCGGACGCCGCTGTCGGCCAGCACGGTGAGCCGGTTCCCGACGCTGTCGGCGATCCGCGGCAGCACCGTCAATGGCGACGGCGCGCTGTCCAGGTTGCGGCCGCCATGGTTGGACACGACGATGGCATCGACCCCGGCCTCGGCCGCCCGGGTCGCGTCGGCCGGTGCCAGCAGGCCCTTGAGGATGATCCGGCCGGTCCAGCGCCGCCGCAGATCCGCGACGTCCTCCCAATTCACGCGGTCGCACAGCCGGATGCGGTCGTGCGTGCCGGCGTCGGTGATCCGGGTGCGGAATTCCGGCGGGTAATGGGCATAGCCCGGCCAGCCGCCGGCACGCAGCAGCCGCAGCAGCACGCCGTACAGCCAGGCGGGATGAAGCGCGACGTCGACGGCCCCGCGCAAGCTCGGGACGACCGGGACGCTGAAGCCGTTGCGCTGGTTGTACTCGCGCTTGGGCGATACCGCGGTGTCGACCGTCAGGATCAGCGTGTCCACGCCGCAGGCGGCGACACGGTCGAGCAGGGCATGGGTGAGGCTGCGGTCACGCCAGACATAGAGCTGGAACCACAGTTCTGCCCCCGCCTCGGCGATCGCCTCGATGCTGGTGATCGACTGGGTCGAGACGCAGAAGGGAATGCCGGCGGCGTGCGCCGCCCTGGCCAGCAGCACCTCGCCGTCATAGCGCACCAGACCGGCGGCGGCGGTGGGGGCGACGATGAAGGGCAGGGGGCGCTCGCGGCCGAACAGCGTCACGCCGACGCTGCGGTCATGGCCGTCGACCAGCACCCGCGGCATCAGTTCGCTGCCGTCGAAGGACTGGCGCAGGCGGCGCAGCGCCGTCTCGTCCTCGGTGCCGCGGTCGATGTAGTCGAACAGACCGCGCGGCAGATACCGCCGGGCCATCCGGCGCAGGTCGTCGATGTTCAGGCACGCCCGGCAGCGTGCCGTCCGGTAGCCTGTCATGGCGGCACCGCCTCCCGCGGCGTGGCGCTATCGCGAATAGCTGCCGAATTTGTGGACGGAGATGGAGGCCGCCGCCACTTGGACATGCCGGGCGAGTTCCTGTTCGACCTGTTCCGGCGTCCAGCGCGTGGCTGGGACCGAGATGCTGATTCCGGCGACCGCGCGGCCATGCTCGTCGGTGATGGCCGCGCCGACGGAGATGTCGCCCATCACCGCCTCGTTGGTCAGCAGGGCGTAGCCCTTCTCACCTGCCTCGCGTACGCGGGCGCGTAGGCGGTCGGGATCGCAGATGGTGAAGGGGGTGAGCGGGCGCAGGTCGGTGCGGGCCAGGATGTCCTCCCGCTCCTCCTCCGACAGGCGCGACAGGATGGCGGTGCCCGACGCCGTGTAGTAGGCGGGCAGGCGGCTGCCGACCATGAACTCGATGTTCACCAGATGCTTGCCGGGGAAGCGGGCGACGAAGACGATCTCGGCGCCGTCCAACTCCTGGAGGTTCGCCGTCTCGCCGACGCTGCGGCTGATGTCCAGCAGGTAGGGGAAGGCCTTCTCGATCAGCTCGTTCGCGCGTTGGTAGTTGTAGGAGAACTGCAGCAGCTTCGGGGTCAGCGCATAGTTGCGCGTGCCGTGGACACGGCGCAGATAGCCCAGGACCTCCAGCGTGTAGACCAGCCGTTGCGCCGCGCTGCGGTCGAGGTTGGCGGCCTTGGCGATCTCCGACAGCGGCATCTGGCGGTGCGGCCCGTCGAAGGCGTGCAGGATCTGGAAGGTCTTTTCCGTCGACCCGACGAACAGCGAGGATTCGCGCGGATCGGCCTTCGGCTTCGCGCCCGCATCCGCCGCCACGGTCTTCCCGCTCGCCTCACTCATGGAGTCAGCCGTCTTCGACATCCGTCCTGCTCCTCGCGTCATAGGCTCCCCCATCGGCAGTCTTCACCCGGCCGGTTCCTCGTCCAGCGGACTCGTCCGGCGACCCCGCGCTACGCATAGCATCCGGCGAGCCGAATGCCACGCGCATCGCGGGGGCCGCAACGTCCAGGACGCGGCGTTCAGGCCGGCTGGACCGCCGCCACGCCCTCGTAGGTGACCAGCAGGCGCGACAGTTCGCGCCGCAGGGAACGCTTGAGATCCTCGGCCGGCTCGCGCAGCGGCGCCAGCATCGCCGGGGCGTCGACGCCGATCAGGTCCATCACCGCCTTCATCGGGCCGGGGTTGGTCTCGGCGAAGGCAAGATTCATCATCGGGATCAGCGACCGGTGGATCTCCAGCGCCTTGTCCAGCTTGCCCGTCGAGGCGAGGTCGAAGATCAGGCGCCAGGCACGCGGCAGCAGGTTGGCCGTCACCACGATGCCGCCCTTCGCCCCGGCCGCGACCTGCAGCGGGAACAGTGTGTCCTCGCCGCTCAGCATCGCGAAGGAGGAGTGCACCCCCGCCACCGTGCGCAGGAAATGATACATGTCGGTGTTGCAGGCCTTCATGCCGACGATCCGCTCGTGCCTGGACAGCTCGTGCAGGATCTCCGGATCGACGGCGATGCGGGTGCGGTAGGGGATCTCGTAGATCAGGATCGGCACCGGCGATTCGTCGGCGTAGCGCAGGAAATAGTCGCGGATGCCGGCCTGCGTCGGGTTGGTGTAGTAGGGGGTCAGCACCAGCAGCCCGTCCACCCCGGCCGCCGCGAAGTCGCGGCCGGCGGCCAGCGCGTCGTGATAGCCGGTGTCCAGCACGCCGGCGATCACCGGGCCGCGCTTGCCGTCCGCGCCCGCCATCGCCTCCACCGCCAACTCGGCGAAGCGGATGCGCTGGTCCTTGGCCAGCGCGCCATACTCGCCGGTGCCGCCGAGCGGGACCAGCCCGTCGATCCCCTGGCGGAACAGCCAGGAGAACAGCGCCTTGGACGCCGCCACGTCGATGGTGCCGTCGGAGGTCACCGGCGTCGGCGTGGCGGGCAGAATGCCGCGAAGCTTCGTGGCGTCAAGCATGTCTAATCCTTGGAAGAGGCGAGGGGTAAAGGTGGATCAGGCGGCGAGGCTGCGCCGGCGCAGCCGATCGGCGGCATAGATCAGCACCGCGACGAACAGCAGCAGGCCGGTCGACACCGCCGCGATGACGGGCGAGACCTGCAGCGTCACCTCGTCCCAGAACTGTTTGGGCAGGGTGGCGCTGAGGCCGCCCGACGAGAACAGCGAGATGGTCAGCTCGTCGAAGGAGGTGGCGAAGGCGAACAGGAAGGACGACAGCATGCCGGCCCCCAGGATCGAGAAGGTGACGTGGCGCAGCGCCGCCAGCGGCCGGGCGCCCAGGCTCTGCGCCGCCATGTCCAGCCGGGTGTCGTAGTTGCGCAGCACCGCCATCATCGTCATCACCACATAGGGCACCGCCACCACGGTGTGGCCGATGACCAGCCCCAGGATCGTGCCGACCAGCCCCATCTGGGCGAAGACATAGAACATGCCGACGGCGATGATCATGCGCGGCACGACGATGGGCGACAGGATGAAGGCCAGCATGGCGCCCTTGCCGCGCATGTGGCTGCGCACCATCAGGAAGGCGGCGGGAACGCCGATCGCCATCGCCAGCAGGCCGGTCCCGAGGGCCACCACGATCGACCGCCACAGCGCCTGCATCCAGATCGGCGATTGCAACAGCTGTTCGTACCATTGCAGCGTGAAGCCCGACGGCGGCCAGGCCAGCCCGCCCTTGCCGAAGGACAGCGGGATCATCAGGAAGGCGGGCAGGCTGATCAGCACCAGCAGCAGCCAGACGACCGCCGACAGCGCCACCGGCTGTTCGCTGCGCTCCCGGATGGGATGGCGGCGTGGCAGCAGGCCGATCACCGCGTCGCTGGCCGAGCCGAGCAGCCCCAGCACCCGCCCGCCCAGCCGCCGCATGGCGGTGTCGCGGTTGCGCACCGCAGCGCTCTCCCCGGTCAGCGAGGCGAAGCCGAAGACGCGGTCGTACAGCACGAACACCACCAGCACCACCGTCAGCAGCAGCACCGAGATGGCGCCGGCCAGGCCCCAGTTCAGCGTCTGCTGCACCTGGTCGATGATCAGCTGGGTGATCATCGTCTCGCGCCGTCCGCCCAGCAGGGCCGGCACGATGAAGAAGCCGATGGCCGACACGAAGACCATGATCGCCGACGCGGCCACGCCCGGCAGCGACAGCGGGAAATAGACGGTCCAGAAGGCGGTTCCGGGCCTGGCGCCCAGCGTGCTGGCGGCGCGCGGCAGGGTGCGGTCGATGTTCTCCATCACCGCCAGCATCGTCATCACCGCCAGCGGCAGCATGGCGTGGACCATGCCGACCAGCACCGAGCCGAAGCCGTAGAGCAGGTCGAGGGGGCGGTCGATGATGCCCAGCGACATCAGCGTGCTGTTGATGACGCCGTTGCGGCCGAGGATGACCACCCAGGCGAAGGCGCGCACCAGGAAGCTGGTCCAGAAGGACAGCAGCACCCAGAAGATCAGCCGGCTCTTCGCCGGTCCCTTGGCGACCGAGATCAGGTAGGCGATGGGGTATGCGGCGACCACCGAGACCAGCGTCGTCGCCAGCGAGATCTTCAGCGTGATCCACAGCACGGTGACGTAGAGGCTGGAGGCGAACAGCTGCGCATAGGGCGCCAGCGTGAAGCCCTGCCCGTTGTAGACGCTGAGCGCCAGCAGCTGCCCGACCGGGAAGACCAGGAAGGCGGAGAGAAGGAGGACGAGCGGGGCGCCCATCAGCACCGGCTTGCGCCAGGCGGGCGGCGGGGAGTGGCGCTTGGCGCCTGCGGTGTGGGTCATGGCCAGGGACTG
Source organism: Azospirillum thiophilum (assembly GCF_001305595.1). Classification (NCBI taxonomy): domain Bacteria; kingdom Pseudomonadati; phylum Pseudomonadota; class Alphaproteobacteria; order Rhodospirillales; family Azospirillaceae; genus Azospirillum; species Azospirillum thiophilum. Next base: position 20,450 of record NZ_CP012405.1, on the reverse strand, counting down.
TCCGCTCATGTCACGCCGCTCCCGCAACGGCCGAGCTGTCGGCGATGACCACGGCGTCGCGTCCGCTCCAGGACAGCGTCAGCACGTCGTCGATGCGGACCGCGTCGGCTTCGTTGCGGGTGGGGAAGGCTGCGACCAGCGGCGGCAGGTTGCGGTCCAGCGGCTCCATGTAGACCTTGGTCAGGCTGCCGGTGACCATCACCTCCGACACGCGGCCCTCGACGCCCGGTGCGGAAGCCTGGGCTTGACGGGTGACCGCCAGATTCTGCGGCCGCACCATCACGCGGACCTTCGTGCCCTGCGGCAGGTCGTGGCCGTTGGCGAGCGCGCGGCCGGGGATGCCGACGCTGCCCACCCCGACCTCGACCTCGTCGCCGATGCGGGCGCCGAGGCCGGCGGGCAGGATGTTGGATTCGCCCAGGAAGTCGGCGACGAACAGCGAGCGCGGCCGGAAATACAGGTCTGCCGGCGTGCCCAGCTGCTCGATCCGCCCGGCATTCATCAGGCAGATGCGGTCGGACATCGTCATCGCCTCTTCCTGGTCATGGGTGACGTAGACGATGGTCGTCCCCATCTCGCGGTGCAGGCGCTTGATCTCCAGCTGCATATGCTCACGCAGCTTCTTGTCGAGCGCGCCCAGCGGCTCGTCCATCAGGATGATCGACGGCTTGTAGACCATGCAGCGGGCAAGCGCGACGCGCTGCTGCTGGCCGCCCGACAGCTCGCGCGGGTAGCGGCCGGCGATGTGCGGCAGATGGACCATCTCCAGCGCCTCGCGGGCGCGCCGCCTGGCGTCGTCCGCCGCCACCTTCCGCATCTTCAGCGGGAAGGCGATGTTCTCCTCGACGGTCATGTGCGGGAACAGGGCGTAGTTCTGGAACACCACGCCGATGTCGCGCTCGTAGGGCGGGGCGTAGGTGACGTCCTGCGACCCGATGCGCACGCTTCCCTCGTCGGGCGGGACGAGGCCGGCCAGCAGGCTGAGCAGCGTCGTCTTGCCGGAGCCCGACGGGCCGAGCAGCGTCAGGAACTCGCCGTCGGCGACGACGAGATCCGTGGGGGCGAGCGCCACGAAATCACCGTAGCGCTTGGCGAGGCCCTGGACGGAAAGGCTGGAAGAAGACATGCGCGCCTCCTCGCGAAGGGGTGGGCCGAAGGATGGGAATGCGAAAGGTCGAGAGAGCACAGGCGTGCCTTTGCCCCCTCCCCGACCCTCCCCCACCTGCGGTGGGAGAGGGAGTCATGGCTGCCGGGCAGCGGAGTTCCCTCTCCCGCGTCAGCGGGGGAGGGCTGGGGAGGGGGAAACGCGACGGTGCCTCAGCTCAGCAGCCACGCATTGTAGCGCTCGAGCCCGGTCTGCTGGTTCTTCAGCCAATAATCGGCGTCGATCTTCAGGCCGCGCTCGATGTTGGCGGGGAAGGTCGGGCAGTCGGGGGCGATCTTCGCGTCGATGTGCTTGAAGGCCTCCGGCTGGGTGACGCCGGCCGGGAAGAACTTCACCAGGGCCGCCTGCCGCTTGGGGTCGGAGGCGAACTTGATGAACTGGCGGCAGGCGTCGGCGTTCGGCGTGCCGGCCAGGATCGCCCAGCTGTCCAGGCCCCAGATGTTCTGGTCCCACACGATGCCGACCGGGGCGCCGGCCGCCATCGCCGCCTGCGGGCGCGACACCCAGGTCGGCACCATGTCGACCTCGCCCGACAGCAGCATCTGCTCGACCTGCGCGCCGCTGGTCCAGAACACCGAGATGTCCTTCTTGATGCGGTCCAGCGCCTTGATGGCGCGGTCGATGTCGCAGGGATAGACCTGGCCGGTCGGCACGCCGTCGGCCATCAGCGCCTGTTCGATGGTGTCGAACGGGTGCTTGCGCAGGGCGCGGCGGCCGGGGAAGTTGGCGACGTCGTAGAAATCCTTCCACGAGGCCGGCGCCTTGCGGCCCTTGAAGGCGTCGGTGCGGTAGGCCAGCACGGTGGTGTAGACGTTGGTGCCGACGCCGTATTCCGACATGTACTGCTTGGGGATCGAGGCGACGGACGGATCTGCCTCCAGCCCGTGCTTCTCCAGCAGCGGCTTGTCGCCGCCGGTCAGCATCAGGATGGCCGGCTGGCTGATCTTGGCCATGTCCCAGGTGTATGACTTCGCTTCCACCATCGAGCGGATCTGCGCCGTCGGCTCGGCGTTCGCCTGGACGCCGATCACCTCGATGCCGGTGGCCTCGGTGAAGGGCTTGTAGAAGATCTCGCCATAGGCCTTGGTGTAGATGCCGCCGTCGTCGCGCACGACGATCCGCTTGTTCTGCGCACGGGCCGGGCTCCAGATCGCGGGCATGGCGAGCGCGGCGGTGCCGGCGGCGCCGGCTTTCAGCAGAGTGCGGCGGGACCAACCGGATTGGCGGATGCTCATGTCGGAACTCCTCTTGGTGGGCTGGGACGGCGGAAGGATAAGGACGGAGGCTGGAAAGGCTTCAGCCCGGCGGCAGCAGGCGGCCGGGGTTGAAGAGGTTCTGCGGATCGAGCGCCTGCTTGACCGCGCGCATCAGCGCCAGTTCGGCGACGGGCTTGTAGCGCGCCATCTCCGCCAGCTGGACCCGGCCGACGCCGTGCTCGGCGCTGAAGGTGCCGTTCAGCCGCGCGGCCTCGTCGTTGACGGCGTGGCGGATGGCGACGGCCAGCCCGTCGCGGTCGGCGACCGCCTGCCAGTCTTTGAAGCTGAAGAAGGGGATGAAATGCACGTTGCCGTCGCCGAGATGGGCGACGACGATCGCCGGCAGGCCGGGCACCAGCGCCCGCACCGCGGCGGTCGCGGCATCGATGAAGGCGGGCACGGCCGACAGCGGCACCGCGCAGTCGGTGGTCAGCCCGACGCCGGCCTTCTTGTTGGCCTCCGACACGCTGTGGCGCACCTCCCACATGGCGTGGCGCTGCGCGTCGCTGGCGGCGAGCGCGGCATCGGTCAGCAGCCCGTCGCCGAAAGCATCCTCCAGGATCGCCTGCAGCTCGGCGTCGAGCGCGTCGCCGTCGCTGTTGTCGGACAGCTCGATCAGCACATGCCAGTCGGCCGGCGTCTCGATCGGGCTGCGGCGTCCCGGCACATTCTCCATCACCAGATCGAGTTGCAGCCGGTTGATCATCTCGAAGGCCGACAGCCGGGCGCCGCAGCGCTGCTGCACGCGGGTCAGCAGGGTCAGCGCGTCGGCGGGCGACGCCATCCCGACCCAGGCGACGGCATGGCGCGTCGGCAGCGGATGCAGCTTCAGCGTCGCCGCGGTGATGATGCCGAGCGTGCCTTCCGACCCGATGAACAGATGCTTCAGGTCATAGCCGGTGTTGTTCTTGCGCAGGCCGTACAGGCCCGACCAGATGGTGCCGTCGGCCAGCACCACCTCCAACCCCAGCACATTGTCGCGCGTGTTGCCATAGCGCAGGACCGAGGTGCCGCCGGCATTGGTGGCGATGGTGCCGCCGATCTGGCAGGATCCCTCTGCGCCCAGGCTGACCGGATAGAGGCGCCCGGCCGCCGCGGCGGCCTCCTGCACGGTGGCGAGCACGCAGCCGGCCTCGACCTCCATCGTGCTGTTGACCGGATCGATGGCGCGGACGGCGCGCATCCGCGCCAGGCTGAGGATGACCGGGGCGGGGCCGGCCTCCGACGGGACGGCGCCGCCGCACAGGCTGGTGTTGCCGCCCTGGGGCAGCACCGGAACGCCGTGCCGGGCGCAGCAGCGCACGATCGCCGACACCTGTTCGGCGGTCGCCGGCCGGGCGAGGCACAGCGCCGGGCCGCGATAGCGGCCGCGCCAGTCCTCGGTCACGGCGTCCAGGTCGGATGGGGATGTCAGAACGGCGTCGGCGCCGATGAGGCCCGACAGCTCTGCGATCACGTCCACACGCGATCTCCTTGATCTGCATGGTGTCTGTGCTTGGGTGCCGTCTTTGTAATCGTTATTCGATTACATCAACTGAAATATGATATCCTGTGATTGACCCGCCAACAATCCACTTTTTGCATAGAGACCGAATTTTTGGATAGGGACCGAATGTTCAGGACCGGTGAGTGTCCCGACCGGGCAGGCAGGGGCGTCATGGCGGGGCGGAGGTCCGCACATGACGAAGCGAGCCCGCCGCAGGTCGTGCGGCGGGCTCGCTGAAAACGGAGTTCGGTTCCGGTGCGCAAAGCCCGGCGGGCCGGTCGCCCGCGCCATGCTCCAGGCTCGGACGGGCTAGAGCCTGGTCCGCACCGCGTCGGCGACCCGCTCCGGCGTGATGCCGAAATGGCGGTAGAGATCGGGCGCCGGGCCGGAGGCGCCGAAGCCCGTCATGCCGACGAAGCCGCCATCCTCGCCGATATAGCGCTCCCATCCCTGGACCACCGCCGCCTCCACCGCGACACGGACGGTCGAGCGGTCGATGACCGAGCGGCGGTAATCCGCCTCCTGCCGTTCGAACAATTCCCAGCAGGGCATCGACACCACGGCGGTCGGCACGCCGCCCTCCTGCAGCAGCGCGCGCGCCTGCAATGCGACGGCGACCTCCGATCCGGTGGCGAGGAGGGTGGCGCGGCGCGGGCCGCCGGCCGCCTCTGCCAGCACATAGCCGCCACGGCGGCACTGGTTTCCGGCATCGGCGCCCACATTATCGATGCCGCGGCGCACCGGGTCCAGCGGCTGGCGGGCGAAGACCAGGGCGCTCGGGCCGGAGCGGTGCTCCAGCGCGATCTCCCAGCATTCGGCGGCTTCCACCGCATCGGCCGGACGCAGCACCAGCAGGTTGGGAATCGCGCGCAGCGCCGCCAGGACCTCCACCGGCTGGTGGGTCGGGCCGTTGGTGCCGATGCCGATGGAATCGTGGCTGAACACGAAGATGACCGGCAGACCCATCAGCGCCGCCATGCGGATGGCCGGACGCTCGTAATCGCAGAAGGCGAGATAGGTGATGCCGCTCGCCACCACTCCGCCATGGGCGGCCATGCCGTTCAGCATGCTGCCCATCGCATGCTCGCGCACGCCGTAATGGACATAGCGGCCGGCCCGGTCCTCGGCGGTGAAGGCGGCGAGCCGCCGCTTGTGCAGGGTGGCGCCCTCCAGGTCGGGGGCGCCACTCAGCATCTCCGGGATCGCCTCCGTCATCAGGTCGACGATGTCGCCGGAGATCTTGTAGCCATGGTCGGAATGCCCGCTCTCCGCCATGCGGCGCTTGAAGGCATGGAGCGCGCCGGCCCAGCCGTCGGGCAGGCGCCCCTCGCGCAGGCGGTCCAGCTCGCAGCGGAGGTCGGCCGGCAGCGCCTCGACACGCGCCTGCCACGCCTCCTGTTCCGCCGCACCGCGCCGTCCGGCCTCCCGCCAGGCGGTGCCGACATCCTCCGGAATCTCGAAGGGCGCCGAAGGCCAGTCCAGCGCGGCCCGGGCTGCGTCGGTGTGGTCCTTGGACAGGCGGGCGCTGTGGGCGGCGCGCTGCCCTTCATGGGGCAGGCCGCGGCCGATGACGGTGGTGCAGGCGATCATCGAGGGCCGCGGGTCGAGCCGGGCGAGGCGCAGCGCCTCCGACACCGCGTCGATGTCGTGGCCGTCGACCTCCTGCACATGCCAGTTGCTGGCGCGGAAGCGGGCGGCCATGTCGTCGGACAGGGCGAGATCGATGCCGCCGTCGTCGGTGATGCGGTTGTCGTCCCACAGGAAGGTGAGCTTGCCCAGCCGCAGATGGCCGGCGAGCGCGATCACCTCCTGCCCGACGCCTTCCTGGAGGCAGCCGTCGCCGACCAGCGCATAGGTGCGGTGGTCCACGATGCCGTCACCGAAGCGGCTGTTGAGGAAGGCTTCGGCCAGCGCCATGCCGGTGGCGTTGGCGATGCCCTGCCCCAGCAGGCCGGTCGTCACCTCGATGCCGCAGGACTGGTCGATTTCCGGATGCCCGGCCGTGTGCGCGCCCAGCGTCCGGAACCGTTTGATCTGGTCCAGCGTCATCGCCTCGTAGCCGCTCAGATGCAGCAGCGAGTAGATCAGCATGGAGCCGTGGCCGTTGGACTGGACGAAGCGGTCGCGGTCGAACCACAGGGGATCGGCGGCGTTGAATTTCAGGTGCCGGGTGAACAGCGCCGTCACGATGTCGGCGGCGCCGAGCGGGGTTCCCGGATGGCCTTCCCCGGCGCGTTCGATGGCGTCCATCGACAGGAAGCGGATCGCGTTCGCCAACCGGCGCGGATCGACGCTGGGCATGAGCTTGGTCCTTTCGGAATTGGGAGCGGCAGGCACCGCCCGCGGCGCCGTCACGTCACGAGATTGATCGGTCGTCCGGCCGCGAAGGCCTCGATGCAGGCGGTCACCTGATCGGCGACCGCCTGCCGGGCCTCGGCACTGGCCCAGCCGATGTGGGGCGTCAGCAGGAAATCGGTGCGCCCGGCGAGGCGGAGGAAGGGATGGTCCGGCGGTGGCGGCTCGACCGCGGTGGCGTCGACGGCGGCGCCGGAGATCAGCCCGCCTTCCAGCGCGCGGACCAGCGCCATGTCGTCGATCAGCCCGCCGCGCGAGGTGTTGATCACCAGCGGCCGGCGTGCCATCCGGGCGAATTCCGGCTCGCCCAGCAGATGGCGGGTGGCGGGCGTCAGCGGACAATGCAGGGACAGCACGTCGCTCTCGGCCAGCACGGCGTCGAACGGCACATGGTCCGGCCCGCCTGCCGCTTCCTCCCCCTTGCGGCCGGCGAACAGCACGCGCATGCCGAAGGCGCGGGCGATGCCGGCCACCGCCTGTCCGATGGCGCCGCGCCCGACGATGCCGAGCGTGGAGCCGTGCAGGTCGCGGATCGGGTGGGTCAGCAGGGTGAACTGCCCGCCGTCCTGCCAGGCCCCGGCGGCCACCGACTGCCGGTAGGCCGGCAGGGACCGGCGCAGCGCCAGCATCAGGGCGAAGACATGCTCCGGCACGGTGTGGACGGCATAGGCGCGGACGTTCGACACCGCGATGCCGCGCGCCCGGCAGGCGGCGACGTCGACATTGTCCGTCCCGGTCGCCGCGACCGCGACGAAGCGCAGGTCGGGCAGGCGATCCAGCGTTCCGGCGCCGAGCGGCACCTTGTTGACGATCAGGATGGTGGCGTCCCGCGCCCGCTCCACGATGTCCGCGGGGGCGGTGCGGCCATGCTGCACCCAATCGTGCGGGATGGCGGGACGGCGCAGCGCGATGTCCGCCCCCATGGTGTCGTGGTCGAGGAAGGCGATGCGGTCCATCACGGCCTCCCCCCGACGGTGCCGTTGACGGCGTGATAGCTGCGGATCACCTGGCTGTCGTCCATCGCCCCCTCGCCGCGGCCGGAGGTGGCGAGGAACATCTGGTGGGCGACGGCGGCGAGCGGCAGCGCCGCCTTGGCGTCGCGCCCGGCCTCCAGGACGATGCCGAGATCCTTGACGAAGATGTCCACCGCGCTGGTGACGCCCGGCTCGGCCTCCAGCATGCGGGGGCCGCGGTCCTTCAGCATCCAGCTCGACGCCGCCGAACCGCTCATGATCTCCAGCAGCACCGCGAGATCGACGCCGACCTTGGCGGCGAGCGCGAAGGCCTCGGCCATCACGGCGATGTGGACGCCGCACAGCAGCTGGTTGACGGTCTTGACCGTGGCGCCCTGTCCCGGCTTTTCGCCGACATGGAAGACCTTGTCGCCCATCGCCGCCAGCACCGGCCGCACCAGGTCCAGCGTCGCGGCGGGGGCCGCGGCCATGATCGACAGGGAGCCTGCCACCGCTCCCACCACCCCGCCCGACACCGGGGCATCGACGAAGCGGCGCCCGGCCGCCTCGACCCGCTCCGCCAGGGCGGCGACCGCGGCCGGCGGACAGGTCGCCATCAGGACCACCGACCCGCCCGCCGGCAGCGCCTCCAGCGCGCCGCCGTCGAACAGGACGGCCTCGGCCTGGGCGGCGTTGACCACCATCAGCACCAGCGCCCCGGCACCCGCCGCCGCGTCCGCCGCGGTCGCGGCGGCTGCTCCGCCCGCCGCCGCCAGCGCCGCCACGCTCTCCGCCCGCATGTCGAAGCCCCGCACCGCGAAGCCCTTGGCCAGCAGATTGCGCGCCATGGGCAGGCCCATGGAACCGAGGCCGATGAACCCCACTGTCGTCAAACCCACTGTCGTCATGGTGTCGGAATCCTTGGAATGGAAGGCGGGCGGCTCAATACAGGATGGTCGCCGGCACGTAGGAGACGAGGCCCAGCACGATCAGCGCCACCAGATAGAAGGGCCACAGCTCGCGCACGATGGCGCCGATCGGCTCGCGCGAGATGGCGGCGGAGATGAAGAGCGTGGTGCCGATGGGCGGGGTGAACAGACCGATGCTGAGATTGACCGCCATCATGATGCCGAGCTGGATCGGGTCCATGCCGATGGCGCCACCGACCGCGACGAAGGTCGGGCCCAGCAGCAGGATCGCCGCCGGCAGGTCGAGGAACATGCCGACCACCAGCATGATCAGGTTCATCGCCAGGATGATCAGCCAGGGTTCCTTCAGCACGCTTTCCGCATAGCCGGCCACCGCGTTCGGGATCGCCTCGGTGATCAGGACATAGCCGACGAGGTTGGACGCGGCGATGACCAGCATGACGACGCCCGTCGTCACCACCGTGCCCATCAGCGCGGCGTGGATGCGCTTCCAGGTCAGGTCTCGGTAGATCAGGCCGCTGACCAGCAGCGCATAGGCGACGGCGACGACGCTGACCTCGGTCGGGGTGGCGATGCCGAAGCGCAGCAGCACCAGGATGAAGGCCGGCATCAGCAGCGCCGGCAGGGCGGCGACGGTGGCCGTCCCCAGCGCCCGCAGCCCGCCTTCGCTCTTCAGCAGCGGGAAGTTGCGGGTGCGGCCGCTGACATAGCACACGACCATCATGCCGCCGGCCAGCAGCAGGCCGGGCAGGATGCCGGCGAGGAACAGCGAGGCGATCGAGGCGTTCGATACCGCGGCATAGAGGATCAGCGGGATCGACGGCGGGATCAGGCCGGCGATCACCGACGAGGACGCGGTCGCCGCGGCGCCGAAGGCCGCCGGATAGCCCTCGCGCTTCTGCCAGGGGATCAGCATCGATCCCAGCGCCGACGCCTCGGCCACCGCGGAACCGGAGACGCCGCCGAAGATGGTCGAGCCGACGACGGTGACCTGGGCCAGCCCGCCGGGATAGCGCCCGACCAGCGCCGCGGCGAAACGGACCAGCTTCTGGCCCAGCGTGCCGCTCATCATCAGCGCGCCGGACAGGATGAAGAACGGAATCGCCAGCAGCGGGAAGCTCTGGGTCGGCTGGAACAGCTTGATGACCGAGATGACGGTGGGAACGGACCCCAGCGTCATCACCGCGGCGCCGGAACTGATGACCAGCGCATAGCCGACCGGAAAGGAGAGAAGCAGCAGAAGGCCGAAGACGGCGACCATCATTGCGGTCATATCTCTTCCTCCGACACATGGGCGCGGACCGACCGCGGATCCTCGGCGATCAGAAGGCGCAGGAAGGTGGTGACGGCGGTCAGGCCCACGCCGACGAAACCGGCGATCAGCGACAGGTAGGCCCAGCGGGCGCTGATGCCCGTCACCGGATAGATCTCGCTGCCGGTGATCTCGATGACCGCGAGGCCGATATAGGCGAGATAGAAGAAGGTCGCGGCCACGACCACCTGCATCGCCAGCAGCAGCGCCCGCGCCGCGGCGCGGGGCAGCATGTCGAGCATCAGCGTGACCGAGATGTGCGCGCCCTTCTGCGCCGCCAGCACGACGCCGCCCATCACCAGCCAGGGGAACAGCAGGTTCGGCAGTTCCGACGGCCAGCCCAGCCCCTGGGTGGTGAGGTAGCGGACGACGACCTCCGCCCCCAGCGCCAGGAACAGCACGACCAGCGACAGGATCGCTGCGGCGGCAGCAACGGCGGCGATCGCGCCGTCGGCCGCCTGGAGGAGGGTGGCGGGAAACCCCGCCACCCCCTGCTCCCGCCCGTGGGATACCGCCATCACGGCGCCGCTCCGGCCGCAGCCTCCTTGCGGACCAGGGCCACCAGCTCGGGGAACTGCTTCTCCCACTTGTCATAGACCGACTTCGTCTTGGCGACGAAGGGGGCCGGGTCGACCGTGTTGAACTTCACGCCGGCATCCTCCATCTTCGACCGCAGCTCACTATCGGCCTTGGCGGACATCTCGCGGTTCAGCTTGCCGGCCTCGGCCGCCGCGTCCAGCACCGCCTTCTGGTCGGCCTTGGACAGCGTGTCGAACACCATCTTGCTGGCCAGCAGCGGGGTCGATTCATACTTGTGGCCGGTCAGCGAAATGTATTTCTGCACCTCGAAGAGCTTGGAGGAGTGGATGTTCATCAGCGGGTTCTCCTGCCCGTCGACGACGCCCTGCTGCAGCGCGATGTAGAGTTCGGAGAAGGCCAGCGGCGTCGGGTTGGCGCCCAGCGCCTTGAAGATGTCGACCGTCATCGGGTCCGGCGGCGTGCGGATCTTGATGCCGGCCAGATCCTCCGGCTTGGTGATCGGGCGGACATTGTTGGAGACGTGGCGGATGCCGTTGTCCCACATCGCCAGCAGGACCAGCCCCTTGGCCTTCGACACCTCGTCCAGCTTCTTGGCCACCGGGCCGTCCAGCATCTTCCAGGCCTGCGGCAGCGACTGGAACAGGAAGGGCAGGCCGAGCACCGCATATTCCGGAACGACGCCCGAGGTGGTGCCCTGCGAGTTGGCGCTGAAGGCCAGCGTGCCCAGCCGCATGCTGGTCAGCGCCTCGACGTCGTCGCCGTACTGGGCGCTGCCGCCGACCTCGATCTTCACCCGCCCGTCCGTCTTCTTGGCGACGAGTTCCGCGAACTTCAGCGAGGCTTCCGCCTTCGGATTGCCCGGGGCCGCGTTGTGGGCCAGGCGCAGGACCTGCTGGGCCCAGGCCGGCGAGGCGACCAGGGCGGTGCCCATCACCAGCGACAAAAGCAGCTTCTTCATCGGTTCTCTCTCCCTATATGGACGTTTGTTGGTTCGAGCGGGTCGGACAGGGGGTCGCCCTACAGCCAGCCCCTGATGCTGGCCGCCATGGCATCGGTGGAGATGCCGTAGAGGTCGTGCAGGGTCGGCAGGGCGCCGGCCTTCAGGAACTCGTCGGGCAGGCCGATCTGGCGGAAGACCGGGGTGACGCCGCCGCGCAGCAGGGTGCCCGCCACCGCCTCGCCCAGCCCGCCGATGACGGTGTGGTTCTCGGCGACCACCACCATGCGGCCGGTCCGGCCGGCCTCGCGCAGGATGGCCTCGGTGTCGAGCGGCTTGATGGTGGGGACGTGGAGCACCGCGACGCCGACCTTGTCGGCCTCCAGCCGCTGCGCCACCTCCAGTGCCCGCATCGTCATGATGCCGGACGAGATGACCAGGACCTCGGCGCCGTCGCGCAGCAGCTTGGCCTTGCCGAGCTCGAATGTGTAGTCGTATTCGTCGAGCACCAGCGGGACGTTGCCGCGCAGCAGGCGCATGTAGACCGGGCCCTGGTGGGCGGCCATGGCGGGCACCACCTGCTCGATCTCATGCGCGTCGCAGGGGTCGATCACCACCATGTTCGGCATGGCGCGCATCAGCGCCAGATCCTCCGCCGCCTGATGGCTGGGCCCGTAGCCGGAGGTCAGGCCGGGCAGGGCGCAGGCGATCTTGACGTTGCGGTTCTCCTCCGCAATCGTCTGGTGGACGAAATCATAGGCGCGGCGCGAGGCGAAGACGGCGTAGGTGGTGACGAAGGGCATCATGCCCTCATGCGCCATGCCCGACGCCGCCCCCATCAGCAGCTGCTCGGCCATGCCCATCTGATAGAAGCGCTCGGGATGGGCCTGGGCGAAGATGTGCAGGTCGGTGTATTTGCCGAGGTCGGCGGTCATGCCGACGATCTCCGGCCGCTGCCTCGCCAGCTCGACCAGCGCATGCCCGAAGGGGGCCGGCCTGGTCCGCTGCCCCTCGGCCGCGATCGAGGCGATCATGGCCGAGGTCTTCAGGCGCGGCTTGGCCGGATTGGCGGCGGCGGTGGCGCCGGTGGTGGTGCTCATGCGGTCCTCCCGGCGTCGAGCGCGTCCAGCGCCAGCTGCCATTCGTGCGCGTCGACGCGGATGAAGTGGTTCTTTTCGCGGGCTTCGAGGAAGGGCACGCCCTTGCCCATCTTCGTGTCGCAGACGATCATCCGCGGCTTCTGGGCCGGGTGGGACTTGGCGGCATCGAAGGCTGCGACCACCGCGTCCATGTCGTTGCCGTCGACCCGCTGGACGAACCAGCCGAAGGCCTCCAGCTTGTCGACCAGCGGCTCGAACGCCATGACCTGGGTGGACGGGCCGTCGGCCTGCTGGTTGTTGACGTCGACGATGGCGATCAGGTTGTCGAGCTTGTAATGGGCGGCCGACATGATGGCTTCCCACACCGACCCCTCGTCCAGCTCGCCGTCGGAGAACAGGGTGTAGACGCGGCTGGCCGATGCCTTGCGCTTCAGCCCCAGCCCGATCCCGACCGCGATGCTGAGCCCCAGCCCGAGCGAACCGCCCGACATCTCCATGCCCGGCGTGTAGCTGGCCATGCCCGACATCGGCAGGCGGCTGTCGTCGCTTCCGTAGGTCTCCAGCTCTTCCGCCGGAACGATTCCGGCCTCGATCAGCGCGGCGTAGAGGGCGATGGCGTAATGGCCGTTCGACAGCAGGAAGCGGTCGCGTTCCTCCCAATGCGGGTCCTCGGGCCGGTAGCGCATGGCGTGGAAATAGGAGACGGCCAGCACGTCGGCGATGTCCAGCGCTTGCCCGATATAGCCCTGGCCCTGCACCTCGCCCATCAGCAGGGCGTTGCGGCGGATGCGGTAGGCGCGTTCGGCGAGCGGCACATTGTGCCCCAGCGGGGTGGTGTCGGTTGCGGTGTCCACGGGGAGTGTCTCCAGCATTTCGGGATCAGTGGATCAGCATGCCGCCGTTGACGTCCAGCGTGGCCCCGGTGATGTAGGAGGACAGCTCCGACGCCAGGAACAGGCAGGAGCGGGCCACATCCTCGGCGTCGCCCAGCCGGTTCAGCGGGATGCCCTTGAGGATTTCCGTGCGCAGCTCGTCGGTCAGCTTGCCGCCGGTGATGTCGGTCTGGATCAGGCCGGGGGTGACGGAGTTGACCCGGACATTGTCCGGCCCCAGCTCGCGCGCCATCGCCTTGGCGAGGCCCAGCACGCCGGCCTTTGCCGCGCTGTAGTGCGGGCCGCCGAAGATGCCGCCGCCGCGCTGCGCCGAGACCGACGAGATGCAGACGATGGAGCCCGCCTTGCGCTCGCGCATGTGGGGGACGACCGCCTGGCTCATGTACAGCGTGCCGCGCAGACTGACGTCGGTCACCGCCTCGTAGTTCTTCGGGCCGATGTCCATGAACTTCAGCGGCTGGGTGATGCCGGCATTGTTGACCAGCACGTCGATGCGGCCGAACTCCTCGACCACGCGGGTCGCGGCGGCGAAGCAGGCGTCGCGGTCGGTCACGTCGCAGGCGAAGCCGCGATGCGCCTCGCCCAGTTCGGCGGCGGCTTCGGCGGCCTGGGCGCCGTCGAGGTCCAGGATGATCGCGCGGCCGCCATGCAGCGCGAAAAGCCTCGCGGTCGCCTTGCCGATCCCGCGGCGCGACGCGGCGCCGGTGATCACGCAGACCTTGTTGGACAGCAGCATGCTCGTTCCCTCTTGTCGAAGCAGGCTCCGCCGTGGCGACGCTGGGCATGCCGCGGCGGAGCGTCGGTTTCGCTCGGTTGTGGTGGTTTCGGTGGGGCTGGCGGATGATTCGCCCAGCCGAAGATTGATGTGATCCTATGGTCTTGAGATGAATTCGACAAACGAATAAGATCGCTCATCGATGAACTGAATTCATCTGAATGGTGCGATGCGGAAACGGATCTCCATCAAGGCTTTGCAGGCCTTCGAAGCCGCGGCGCGGCTCGGTTCCTTCGCGACCGCGGCGGAGGATCTCGGCCTGACGCCCTCGGCCATCAGCCATCAGGTGAAAATTCTGGAGGAACAGCTTGGCCTGCCGCTGTTCCATCGGGTTCACAGGTCGGTCGCCCTGACCGATGCCGGCCGGACCTATGCCAACGAGATCATCGGCGCCTTCGCCCGGATGGAGGCGGCCACCCGCAACGTCACCACGACCGGCAGCGGCACCACCATCCTCACCGTGCGCTCGATGCCCAGCTTCGCCACCCAATGGCTGATGCCGCGGCTGACCCGGGTGAAGGCGCTGCATCCCGCCATCGACATCCGCCTGCAGGCATCGGTGTCGCCCATCGACCTGACGGCCGGGGCGGTGGACGTCGACATCCGCTACAACCCCGGCCCGCCTCCCGCCGGCTGCGTGCTGGAGCAGTTCCCGGAGGACATCATCGTGCCGATGTGTTCGCCGGCATTGGCGAACGGCCTGAACCCGATCCGCGAGCCCCGGGATCTCAGCCGCCACATCCTGATCCATTCGGAGGTCAACATCCTCGGCTGGCGCGACTGGGCGCGGCGGCAGCGCGGCGTGCAGCTGGACATGGAGCGCGGCCTGCGCTTCGACCGTTCCTTCATGGCGATCAGCGCCGCGGCGGACGGGATGGGCGTGTGCCTGGACAGCCTGCTGCTCGCCCGGCAGGAGCTTCAGTCCGGCCGCCTCGTCGTCCCCTTCCCCACCCACGGGCTGCGGGCGCAGGGGCATGGCTTCGTGACGTTGAAATCGACCGCCGACCTTCCGAAGATCCGGCTGTTCCGCCAATGGCTGTTCGGCGAGCTGGAAGCGGGCCGCCGGTGGGAGGAGCAGTATCTGGCCTCGCTGGGAGAGGTCGGCGGCAGCTGACGGCGCTGCTGCGCCGGTCCTCCGCCGGTCCTGCCCGCCTGCGGGGTTGATCGGACGGCCGATCTGTCCGACCCTGCCGGTCCGTTGGAGAGTTTCCGTTCGAACACCGAGGATCAAGCGATGACCGCCGGACCCGCCTTTACCTGTGTGCTCGACGCCCGTGCCAAGCTGGGGGAGGGGCCGGTCTGGTCGGCGGCCGACCAGGCCCTCTACTGGGTCGACATCAAGGGCCGGGCGTTGAACCGCTTCGATCCGGCGACCGGCGCCACCCTTGCCCTGCCGCTGCCGGAGGAGATCGGCTGCGTCGCTCCGCGCAAGGGCGGCGGCTTCATCGCCGGGCTGCGCTCCGGCCTGTGGCAGCTGGACGGGGAGGGCGGGTTGGTCGCCTGCCTCGCCGCCAATCCCGAGGACCAGGGGGCCAGCCGCTTCAACGACGGCAAGGTCGATCCGGCCGGCCGCTATCTCGCCGGCACGCTGGACGAGCCGAAGGCGGGCGGCAAGGCGCATCTCTACCGCTATGACCATCGCGGGCTGGCGGTGCTGGCCGGCGGGCTGCTGACCTCCAACGGCCTCGCCTTCAGTCCGGACGGGCGGACGCTGTACCATGCCGACACCCCGACCTTCACCGTGCGCCGCTACCGCTACGACCCCGCCACCGGCGAAATCTCTGACGGCGAGCTGTTCATCCGGCTCCAGCCCACCGCCGACGACCGCGGCCGGCCCGACGGCGCCGCGGTGGACGCGGAGGGCTGCTACTGGACCGCGCTGTACGAGGGCGGGCGGGTGGCGCGCTTCTCTCCCGACGGCGTGCTGCTGTCCGAGCATCCGGTGCCGGCCCGCTGCCCGACCATGGTGGCTTTCGGCGGGCCGGACCTGCGCACCCTCTACCTGACCACCGCCAGCGCCGGCCGCCCGGCCGACGAGCTGGAGCGGTTTCCGCAATCGGGCGGCCTGTTCGCCATGCCGGTCGAGGTGGCGGGCCTGCCGGTGCCGCCGTTCGACCCGGCGGCCTGACTGACGGGCGGGGAGGGGGGCCGGCGATGTTCCGCAAATTCATCTATCTGCTGGCGCTGGCGCGCGAGAAGCATTTCGGCCGGGCGGCGGAGAGCTGCCACGTCTCGCAGCCGACCCTGTCCAACGCGATCCGCCAGCTGGAGGAGGAGCTTCAGGTCCCCATCGTCGAGCGCGGCCAGAAGTTCGAGGGCTTCACCCCGGAAGGGCTGAAGGTGCTGGAATATGCCCGCCGCATCGTCGGCGAGCGCGACAGCCTGCGGCATGAGCTGCTGGCGCTGGCCCAGGGTGTCACCGGCCATCTGCGGTTGGGCGCCATCCCGACGGCGCTGCCGGCGGTTCCCCATGTGCTGACGCCCTTCACCACCCGCTTCCCGCACATTCGCGCCACCGTCACCTCGCTGAGTTCGCGCGAGATCCAGCGCGGGCTCGACGAGTTCGAGCTGGACGCCGCCATCACCTATCTCGACAACGAGCCGCTGAACAACGTCCGCACCCTGCCGCTCTATTCGGAACGCTATTACCTGCTGGCCCGGCGCGCCGACCTGTCCGACGCGCTGATCGCGCAGGAGGCGGTGCCGTGGGAGAAGGCGGCCGACCTTCGGCTCTGCCTGCTGACCTCCGACATGCAGAACCGCCGGATCGCCGACACGGCCTTCCGCATGACCGGGCGGACGGTGGAGCCGGCGATGGAGACCAACTCCATCGTCACCCTCTATACCATCGTGCGGGCCGGATCCTGCGCCAGCATCGTCCCCGGCCAGCTGCTGACCTTCGTTCCGCCCCTGCCGGAGCTGGTGGCGCTGCCGCTGGTCGACCCGGAGCTGAGCCATGTCGTCGGGCTTGCCTATGCCGACCGCGACCCGCCGCCGCCGCTGGCCAAGGCGCTGGCGGTCGCCGCGGCGGATGCCGACATCGCCCAGCGCGTCGCCATCGGCGTCGCCGACGCGATGATTCCCTGGCGGCTGGCGATCCGCTAACAGGGTGCGGAAAAAGGCTTTTGCGTCGCGAGGGAGGGGGATTTTCGGCAAGATTAGGAAAGGCCGAAGCAAGATACTGGTGGTATCTTGCAAGGTCTTGACGCGAGATTGCCGGAAAGAACCCGACCGCAGCAGCAAAATGGTTTTTCCGCACCCTGCTAAGGGCGGCGTTTTTCCCCCTCCCCCGCCCAGCGGGGGAGGGCCGGGGTGGGGGCATCGTCAGTCGACGCCCAACCATGATAGCCAAAAGCTATCAGCCCATCAGAAAATACAATTTGCTGGTATACCGTATCCTCCGTCACTCTGACGGTGCCGGGCGACGATTGACGGCCGGACGAACCGACAGAGCCAAGCCAGAACGACGCCGACGCAAAGAGCGGCGCGGACGATCGCAAGGAGGGACACCCCGTGAACGCTTGCCAACCGTGGAGCGCTGAGCGCGCCATGACGATTGTCGCAGACAATCGGCATCTGCGCGGCGCCCTGCTGCCGATCCTTCACGCGCTGCAGGAAGAGTTCGGCTACATCGACGAGGAGGCCATCCCCCTGCTGGCGACGGAGCTGAACCTCTCGCGCGCCGACGTGCATGGCGTGGTGTCCTTCTATCACGAATTCCGCCGCGAGAAGCCCGGCCGCCACATCCTCAAGGTCTGCCGGGCCGAGGCCTGCCAGTCGATGGGCGCCAACGCGCTGGTCGACCACATCAAGAAGCGGCTCCAGGTCGATTTCCACGGCACCACCGCCGACGGCGCCTTCACGCTGGAACAGGTGTTCTGCCTGGGCAACTGCGCGCTGTCGCCGGCAGTCATGATCGACGAGAACCTGCATGGCCGGGTGTCGCCGGACCGCTTCGACGAGCTGGCGGCCGAGATGCGGGCCGACCCGCAGGCGCACCGGCAAATTCCCCGCACCCTCAGCCATTCCCACAAGGGCAGCCAGAAGGGGCACGCGCAATGAGCGGCCATCTGATCACCGTCTATGTCCCGCGCGACTCCGCCGCCCTGTCGGTCGGCGCCGATGCGGTGGCCGCCGCCATCCGGGCCGAGGCGTCCTCGCGCGGCCTGCCGCTGCGCATCGTCCGCAATGGCTCCCGCGGCATGCTGTATCTGGAGCCGCTGGTCGAGGTCGAGACGCCGGAAGGCCGCGTCGCCTACGGCCCGGTCACCCCGGCCGACGTGCCCGGCCTGTTCGACGCCGGCTTCCTGACCGGCGGCGGGCACGCGCTCGGCCACGGCCCGACCGAGGAAATCCCCTATTTCAAGAAGCAGGAGCGGCTGACCTTCGCCCGCTGCGGCATCATCGATCCGCTGTCGGTCGAGGATTACCGCGCCCATGGCGGCTTCCGCGGGCTGGAGAACGCGCTGGCGATGTCCGCGGCGGAGATCGTCAAGGTCGTCACCGACAGCGGCCTGCGCGGCCGCGGCGGCGCAGGCTTCCCCACCGGCATCAAGTGGAACACGGTGATGCAGGCGAAGGCGGACGAGAAGTTCGTCTGCTGCAACGCCGACGAGGGTGACAGCGGCACCTTCGCCGACCGCATGATCATCGAAGGCGACCCCTTCTGCCTGATCGAGGGCATGACCATCGCCGCCATCGCGGTGGGGGCGACCTCGGGCTACGTCTACATGCGCTCGGAATATCCGCACGCCACCGCGACCCTGCGCCACGCGATCAAGCTCGCCTATGACGAGGGCTGGCTCGGCGACAACATCCACGGCACCGACCGCACCTTCCATCTCGACGTCCGCGTCGGCGCCGGCGCCTACATCTGCGGCGAAGAGACCGCGATGCTGGAAAGCCTGGAGGGCAAGCGCGGCATGGTCCGCGCCAAGCCGCCGCTGCCGGCGCTGGAGGGCCTGTTCGGCAAGCCGACCGTGGTCAACAACGTGCTGTCGCTCTGCTCGGTGCCGATCATCCTCGACAAGGGCGGCGAGTATTACCGCGACTTCGGCGTCGGCCGGTCGCGCGGCACGCTGCCCTTCCAGCTCGCCGGCAACATCAAACAGGGCGGCATCGTCGAGAAGGCCTTCGGCATCACCCTGCACGAGCTGCTCTACGAGTATGGCGGCGGCACCATCAGCGGCAGGCCGATCCGCGCGGTGCAGGTCGGCGGCCCGCTCGGCGCCTATCTGCCGCCCTCGCAGTTCGACCTGCCCAAGGATTACGAGGCCTTCGCCGCGCAGGAGGCGATGGTCGGCCATGGCGGCATCGTCGTCTTCGACGACACCGTCGACATGGCCCGGCAGGCCCGCTTCGCCATGGAGTTCTGCGTGGCGGAATCCTGCGGGAAATGCACCCCCTGCCGCATCGGCTCGACCCGCGGCATGGAGACGCTGGACAAGATCATCGCCGGCAAGAATGTCGACGCGAACCTCACCCTGCTCGCCGATCTCTGCGAGGTGATGGTGGACGGCTCGCTCTGCGCCATGGGCGGCATGACGCCCTATCCGGTGCGCAGCGCCGTCAAGCATTTCCCCGAGGATTTCCGCAAGACGCCCAGGAATTCCGGGGCCGTCCGCGTCACCCACATCGCCGCCGAATAACCAGCGATCCCAGGAGCACCCGAGATGACCCTCATCCACGAGACCGACTTCGGCACACCCGCCCGCGTCTCCGAGACCCTGGTGACGCTGGAGATCGACGGCCGCAGCATCACCGTTCCCGAAGGCACCTCCGTGATGCGCGCGGCGATGGACGCCGGCATCACCGTGCCGAAGCTCTGCGCCACCGACAGCCTGGAGCCGTTCGGCTCCTGCCGCCTCTGCATGGTGGAGATCGAGGGGCGCCGCGGCACCCCGGCCTCCTGCACCACGCCGGTGGCCCCCGGCATGAAGGTCCACACCCAGAACGACCGGCTGGCGAAGCTGCGCCGCGGCGTGATGGAGCTGTACATCTCCGACCACCCGCTGGACTGCCTGACCTGCGCCGCCAACGGCGATTGCGAGTTGCAGGACATGGCCGGCGCGGTCGGCCTGCGCAACGTGCGCTACGGCTATGACGGCGACAACCATCGGGCCGCCGCGAAGGACGAGAGCAACCCCTACTTCACCTTCGATGCGTCCAAATGCATCGTCTGCTCGCGCTGCGTCCGCGCCTGCCAGGAGACCCAGGGCACCTTCGCGCTGACCATCGACGGCCGCGGCTTCGCCTCGTCGGTGTCGCCGGGCGCCAAGGAAAACTTCATGGACAGCGAGTGCGTGTCCTGCGGCGCCTGCGTCCAGGCCTGCCCGACCGCGACCCTGACCGAGAAGTCGATCATCGAGCACGGCCAGCCCGAGCACAGCGTCATCACCACCTGCGCCTATTGCGGTGTCGGCTGCTCCTTCAAGGCCGAGCTGCAGGGCACGACCGTGGTGCGCATGACGCCCTGGAAGGACGGCGGCGCCAACGAGGGCCATTCCTGCGTCAAGGGCCGCTTCGCCTGGGGCTACGCCACCCACAAGGACCGCATCATGAAGCCGATGGTGCGCGAGCGGATCACCGACCCGTGGCAGGAAGTGTCGTGGGAGGAGGCGATCGCCTACGCCGCCGAGCGGCTGAAGGTGGTGCAGGCGAAACATGGCCGGGGCTCCATCGGCGGCATCACCTCGTCGCGCTGCACCAACGAGGAGGTCTACGTCGTCCAGAAGATGATCCGGGCCGCC